>CAJXEN010000210.1 GCA_913052465.1 uncultured Oceanospirillaceae bacterium | reverse complement strand
ATCTAGATCGTTCTGCTGATCGCTGGCAGCGCATTCACCACAACTTGTCTGACTTAGGTGTGGCACACCAGCGTGTTGACGCTATTGATGCTCAGGCGCACAGTTTGGATGACTCAGGATATAATGCCACCCGTAATATGGCTGAATACTTTTTGCCACTAAAGAATGCTGAAGTAGCCTGTTATATGTCCCATTTAAAGGCATTAAAGCAATTTTTGGCAGATCCTTCCGTTGAGTATGGGTTGGTTTTAGAAGACGATGTAGAGCTGTTAGAGACATCAGAGGGCATGGAGGCCATTGCTAACTGGTTGGGCTGTAATAATGCTGGTGTTGTTAAGCTCTATAGTAAGCGGCGTGTTTTTGGCAGCCAAGTAGGGCACTTATCTAAAACCACCATTTTGAAGCCTTGGTGCATTCCCCTTGGCTTTCAAGCACAGCTGTGGAATCGTTTAGCGGCACAAGAATTTGTTAATAAATGCACAAGTTTCTATCAGCCAGTTGATGTTGAGTTTCAGTTTAACTGGCGATATGATTTTTCTGTGTATCTGGTTGATGAAAATAAGGTACGTGAGTTGAGTGCTCAAGTGGGCGGCTCTACCATTAGCCCAAGCAAAAAGAAATTAGGCTGGGCCAAGCTACGATTAGAAGTAGTTCGTCCATGGTTTAGATTTAAATTATTATTAAAAGTGATTCGTTATGCGTTAACAGTGTTCAGGGGTAGTTGATGAAATTGAGATTGCATTTAGCCCGCTTAAGGTTGCTGAGTTGGGGCATTACGGCAACGCCACTGCGAGAGGGTGAATACGATACTGAAATTGAAGGAGCGCCTATTAGGCTCAGCCATTCAGGCTTCAATACCAAGTGGTTAGCGCAGCTAAACATACAACCTAAGGTGGTGTTAGAACTTGGGTCCTTTGATGGTGGGGATGCGTTGCGTTTTGCTCGGGCTTTTCCTAATGCCCGCATTGTTACCGTAGAAGCAGATCCCGTGCGGGTAGGTGTGGTGAGTAAAAACTTAGCTCACACCCATGCTGAAGTGGTGAATAACGCCGTGTGCCTAAAAGATGGGCCAATAGACTGGTACACCTCAAAAATTGATGGCAAAGTGGATGGTCAAGGGTCCTTGTATCAACATAGTGACGAATACAAAGAAAAATTCCCGCATATTATTCAAAACGACGAATGCGTAACGGTGAATGGCCTGAGCTTTGAAAACCTATGTGATGCTAATAACATAAGCAATATTGACTTTATGCACATGGATATCGAGGGTGCAGAGTATGATGCCATATTAAGTATGGGATCTCATCGACCAAAGTTGATTTTTATGGAAATGCTACCCAATTATTTTGAGAAGGTGAAAGGTGTTAAAGCCATTGAAAAGCTACTAGTAAGCTTTGGCTACACTCTGGTGGCAAGGTTATCTCAAGATAGGCTTTACATTCATAAACCCTGAAACGCCGATGATGAAAACAGAGAAGACCGTGACTGACAATATATTTTTTAATAGGGCAGACCTAAAACATTGTGGTAGCAATGTTATTATTGGTAAAACGGCGAGAATCCGATATCCAGAATTGGTCTCAATTGGCGATAACGTCATCATAGATGACTTTACTTATATTTCGACACAGTTAGAGGTGTCATCTTTTGTGCACATCTCATCTGGGTGTTCGATTATTGGTGGACGTAACGCCATGGTATCTTTTGGCCAATTTAGTACTTTAGCGCCCAATGTGGTGCTGGCTGCTGGCAGTGATGATTATATTGCTGGCCTTGCGACTCCCATGGTAGCTGAAGAATTTAAGGGTGACGTAGAGATTGGTAGTATACACATAGGTGATCATTGCATTGTGGGTGCCAACTCCACCATTTTACCTAATGTATCTTTAGCCACTGGTGCCAGCGTAGGCGCCAATTGTTTAGTTAAGCATGACTTAGAAGGTTGGGGCTTGTATGCAGGCGCCCCAGTTCGCCGAATCAAGCAGCGAAATGCTGAAAGAATTTTGGCACTAGAAAAACAATTTAGAAACAGTAAATAAACAG
>CAJXEN010000209.1 GCA_913052465.1 uncultured Oceanospirillaceae bacterium | reverse complement strand
GAAGGGTATAAGGAAGGGTTCCGGTGATTACTTTCTTCGTAATGTAGATCGGTGTGCTATACTACTTCACCGCTTTAAGCAGGTGCTATAATGGACTAAAAAGTCCTCCAATGTCTAACTCCAATGCTGTTTCTGATATGTCTTCATACTTGGCGCCAGAAAAACGTATCTTTGAATACCCTAAATATTGGGCGGAGTGTTTTGGGGCAGCGCCATTTTTGCCAACAACTCGCGCAGAAATGGATCAGTTGGGTTGGGACTCTTGTGATGTGATCGTGGTCACAGGTGATGCTTACGTAGATCACCCAAGCTTTGGTATGGCGATTATTGGCCGTTTACTCGAATCTCAAGGTTTTCGAGTGGGCATTATTGCTCAGCCAGATTGGACCAGTGCTGAGGCTTTTAGAGCTTTGGGTAAGCCTAATTTATATTTTGGTGTTGCGGCAGGCAACATGGATTCCATGATCAACCGCTATACAGCCGATCGTCGTTTACGTCATGACGATGCCTATACCCCCGGTAATGTAGGTGGCAAACGCCCAGACCGAGCAACTTTGCACTACACCCAGCGCTGCAAAGAGGCCTTCAAGGGTGTGCCAGTTATTATTGGTGGTATCGAAGCGAGCCTAAGACGTATTGCCCACTATGATTATTGGTCAGAAACAGTGCGTCGCTCTATGTTGATTGATTCTAAAGCCGATATGCTTATTTATGGTAACGCCGAACGGCCTTTAGTAGAAGTAACCCACCGCATTGCTAACGGCGAAACGCTTGAGCAGATGCAAGATATTCGTGGTACTGCCATTATGGTGAAACAACCACTAACGGGCTGGCGTGGTAAAGATTCAACGACACTGGATGCGCCAGGTACTATAGATGCTATTATTAATCCCTATATAGACACTACCAAAACCAGTCAGTGTGAGGCCAGTAATGATGCCGAGCCAGGCACTGATGTAAACAAGGGTGCTGTGGCAGATAAGGACGCAGTACAAACCTTATTGATTAAACCAATGGCTGCTTATGAACCCGTTAAAGGCCAGCCTTGGTTTAAAACCTATGCCAAATTACCCAGTTATGATGTGGTAAAGTCTGACCCTATTATGTATGCCCATGCAAGCCGCGTAATGCACCACGAAACTAATCCTGGCAGCGCAAGGGCCTTATATCAAGAACATGGCAACAAAAATTTGTGGGTTAACCCTCCAGCGATGCCTTTGGATACAGAGGAAATGGATTATGTGTTTGCGGCGCCTTTTGCCCGTGTACCGCACCCTATGTATGGTGATGAAAAAATTCCTGCGTATGACATGATTCGTTTTTCGGTTAACATTATGCGTGGCTGTTTTGGTGGTTGTAGCTTCTGTTCTATTACCGAGCATGAAGGCCGTATTATTCAAAACCGTTCGGAAGATTCTATCATCCGTGAAGTGGAAGACATGCGTGACAAAGTTCCTGGCTTTACCGGTGTAGTGTCTGACCTTGGTGGCCCAACGGCCAACATGTACCGCTTACACTGTAAAGACCCTAAGGTGGAAGCGACATGCCGGCTGCCTTCTTGCGTGCATCCTACAATATGTGACTACATGGGCACAGATCATAAGCCGCTGATCAAATTGTATCGACGGGCTCGGGCTTTGCCAGGTATCAAAAAGGTACTAATAGCATCGGGTTTACGTTATGACTTGGCCATACGTGACCCTGAATATGTTAAAGAATTGGTCACTCATCATGTGGGAGGTTATTTAAAAATAGCCCCAGAACACACAGAAGATGAGCCGTTAAAGCATATGCTTAAACCCAACATGAGCAGCTACAATAAGTTTCAGCGCATGTTCGAGAAGTATTCTAAAGAAGCGGGCAAAGAGCAATATTTGATCCCGTATTTTATTAGTGCACACCCTGGTACGCGTGATGAAGACATGGTGAATTTAGCCATGTGGTTAAAAACCAATAAATTCCGCTTAGATCAAGTACAAAACTTCTACCCGTCGCCTATGTGTAATGCGACCACTATGTATCACACCGAGGTTAACCCCTTGAAAAAAGTGACTCGTGATAGTGAACGTGTGAGTATTCCAAGGGGTATTAGCCAACGCCGCCTGCACAAAGCTATATTGCGTTATCACGACCCTAAAAACTGGGCGCAAATACGTGAAGCGCTAATAGAAATGGGCATGAAAAAGTTGATTGGTAAAGGCCCACAATGTTTAGTACCCGCAGAAACTCATGCCGAAGCGCTTAAGTCTGCTCCAAGAGCGGCTAAGGGTAAGCAGGGTTTAACTAAACATACATCGCCTCGAGCTCAGAAAATGAGACGTTCTAGGTAGGTTTTAGTCTTAGGTAGGTTTTAGTCTTAGGTAGGTTTTAGTCTTAGGTAGGTTTTAGTCTTAGG
>CAJXEN010000208.1 GCA_913052465.1 uncultured Oceanospirillaceae bacterium | reverse complement strand
TAGACTCGCTCACAGCTTCCTGCTGCGCTGCAGATAGTTTGCGCCAGGTGGTGCCTCGTTTATTAAGCAGGAGCTCCCAACCTACTTGATGCGACCAAGTCTGAAGTTCTAGAACACTTGGGGGGTGTTTCTTGTAGTCCCGGAAACTAAATTCAATGCCCGCAGCCTTAAGCCATTGTTTCGCTTTTTTAATGCTGTCGCAATTGCTGATGCCGTGCATTTGTATATGAGTCACAGGGGTTTCCAAAAAAGTTGAGACGCGTATGGGAAGGGCTGCCGATGGCCCAAAAAAGCGCCGCCTAAATAATACCAGAAACTTGCTTTGATTAGCTATTTAGGGGCGCTAAAATAATGTTAATCCCCCGATTTATATTTGCGTGACTTGATCTGATTTATCTTGAGTTACCTTCAGTTACCTTGAGTTATTTTGAGCTAAGGGAGGACGAAGCTTTAAGCGCCAAAACATGGTTGGGCTGCGAGGTCATTAATCATGATCATGATTAAACTTTGGCGTTGGACTAAAGTTGGAAAAGTCTATGAGTAATTGATTAAACAAGTGTGGTTTTTCTAGGTTAGCTGCATGGGCACAACTGGGCATCACAACTAACTGTGCGGCGACAATATTGCGCCATAATTGCTCTGGCTGACTGCACTGCTCCAGTAATCAAAATAGTATCAGATTTTTTAGCGAGTGCAGCACCCATGTAATATTCAAGTTGGTGAGTTTTATTACCTCCAAAGGTTAGGCCTGTGAGGTCGTCACGCTTCAGCCATAGATCTATATCCAACTTATCAGACAGGTGATCCAAGGGTTCAATCGGTGTAGGCTGAAACATTAATTCAGCACAAGGGAACTTTAATAGTAGTTTTGAAACTTTAGACATGTTCAAAGCCCTCAACCGTAACAAGGCCATGGCTTTACTAGCATTTACTCAAGCAGACTGAGTAACTAACTCATCGAGATAATTACGTTAGGTAATTTTTCCCAGTAGACCCATTTCCACTCAGGTGAGCATTTACCTTGAATATTAAGACCACATATAATTCAAAGTTTAAGTTTAGTGAGATAGTATTTTTGATAAGAACAACTGTGCTCGGTCACTGCGTGGTGAACCAAAAAAGTCATCTTTTTTTGCATCTTCAACAATTTTTCCTTCATCCATAAACACCACACGGTCGGCCACCTTTTTAGCAAAGCCCATTTCATGTGTCACCACCATCATAGTCATACCATCATGGGCTAATTCCACCATTACATCGAGCACATCATTGATCATCTCTGGATCCAATGCCGATGTTGGTTCGTCAAATAGCATTGCAATGGGATCCATTGCCAAGCCTCTGGCTATAGCAACTCTTTGCTGCTGGCCACCAGATAATTGACTGGGAAATTTGTTAGCGTGATCAGCCAGGCCAACTCGATCAAGTAAGGCTCTTGCCTTAGCTTCAGATTCGCCATCAGCCCGCCCTAGAACTTTAATCTGTCCAAGTTTCACGTTTTCTAACACACTCATATGTGGAAACAGTTCAAAATTTTGAAACACCATGCCAATGCGGGCCCTGAGGTGATTCAAATTCGTTTTCTTATCCGAAACAATCATGCCATCAACTGTAACTTGTCCCTTTTGCACGGGTTCTAGACCATTTACTGCTTTAATCAAAGTGCTCTTTCCGGAGCCAGAAGGGCCACAAACAACGACTACTTCACCTTTTGATACGGATGTTGAACAGTTATCAAGGACTTGAAACGAGTCATACCATTTACTCACGTTTTTTAGGTGTATCATGTTGATAGTTTCCTTTGTAAGTGGCTGGATAGAAGAGAGCCAGCGAAACAAATTGTAAAATACACCACAGCCACAAACATAAACATCTCAATGAGCTTCTGGTCTCGGTTGGCAATGAGTTCAGCGCTCACCAAGAAATCCTTTAATCCCACCACATAGACCAACGAAGTATCTTGGAAAAGAATAATTGCCTGGGTCAGCAAAACAGGAATCATGGCTTTAAAGGCTTGGGGTAAAACAATAAAACGCATACATTGTGTATAGGTCATGCCAATGGCCCGAGCTGCAGCTACCTGCCCAGAACTGACACTTGCGATACCTGCTCTTATAATTTCAGAATAATAGGCCGCTTCAAACAGAACGAAGGCAATAAGAACTGATGAAAAAGCACCTACAGGCCGCCCCAAAACCAAAGGCACTAAAAAATACAACCAGAAAATAACAAGAATGAGTGGCAGTGATCTGAAGAAATTAACATAGGCTGCGGCGATCCAAGCTAAAATGGGAACATTGGCTATGCGAATAATGGCCAATACTGTGCCAATGACAATGCCACCAATGACCGCTGCAACAGTGAGCAAAAGTGTTGTTTTCATACCCTCGAAGAGGAATGGAATATTGTTGTAAATGATTGCAAAATCAAAATCACCCATATTAT
>CAJXEN010000207.1 GCA_913052465.1 uncultured Oceanospirillaceae bacterium | reverse complement strand
CTGTAAACAGCGAACATTGGCTTTAGGCTTTAGGCTCAGCACCTAGCGCTATGGCTTCCTGTGCCACGTTGTCACTACCTTTTAGCGCTACACTGCCACCCAAGCCAGCTAAGGGGTTGACCACTAAACCAATATTAAATGTCATTTAATGTGTCTCACGCTGTATATCAAAACCTAAACCATGCATCATGGCGGCACACTGTGGGTCAATAATACCTTGTATTTTTAGGCTAGAAAATTCTCGCCTAACTGGGTAGTTTTTACGTAGTAAGTCAAAATCGTTACCTTGGCGCATGCGGTCATTATCCTCCATCAATGGATAAACACTGCCACAGGCAGCTGCAATAACTTCTTGGGACGTTGCAGTACTATCTATTCGCAAACTTACAACATTTGGCTTGGGTATTAAGTCTTCTAATCTTTTGCTGGCGGCCAGTCCAAAGTGTTTGCACAAGTCCTTATAAATCATATAAGTGCCACGCATTTTTCCTTCTAAAGAGTGCCCGGCAATATGGGGCGTAACGCAATGACTGTAGTCAAATAAACGCCTGTCTATATGTGGCTCTTTATGCCATACATCCAAGAATAGATGTAGGTCATTATGTTGTTGCTGACGCTCTAAAAGCGCCTGCTGATCTATCACTTCGCCCCGCCCAGCACTAATAAGTACTGTACCTTTGGCCAAATTTTTAAGCCGTTTTTGGTGCAACATATTTTCCGTTGCATAGGCCCCTGTTTTAATCAGTGGGGTATGAAAACAAATAATTCCACAGTTATCTAACAGCTCGTCCAATTTAACATAGCCTTTATGTCCGGCGTCTGTTTTGGGGGGGTCACATTGCAGCAATTTAAAGCCAGCCTTTTTTAACCGCAGGGCCAGTTGACCACCTACATTGCCAGCTCCTACAATGCCAATAGTTTGTTGCCTAGGATCAATACCTAGACTCTGCCAAGCATGGTTCAGGCAGGCTATGACATAGTCACCTACGCCTGCGGCGTTACAACCAGGAGCATTGCGCCAAACAATCTTATTGGTGTCCATATAGTCTGTGGCTAAATGGTCTGTGCCTATGGTGCAGGTTCCCACAAACTGAACGTTGCTACCCTTTAATAAAGCGGGAGTCACCTTAGCGGTGGATCTTAATACCAGCGCATCTGCTTGGGCTACTTGTGCTGTGCTAATAGAACGCCCACTAACCCGGGTAATGTTTGCCAGATCACCAAACAGCTCATCTAATAGTAAAATATTTTCATCGGCTACTAAGTTTATAGGGGGCATTAATTTGTTCCTAGTGTTATGAAATTGATAAAATTGACGCTCTGGATGAAATTACACAGTGCTGGCTGGCTGAACCTTGCTGGGCCTCTTTCTTAGCTTGGGCATACCATTGACTTAAATTAACAATGCTACCATCAGCCGCCATTGCGGGGTAATCTAAACCGTAACGAAGACAAAAGTCAGAAATTTTGGGGTAACTCCAACGAAACAGGGTTTGTTCATACTCTAAGCCCACAAGTTGTGGCGTATTATAACTGCCCTGCAGCCCTCTTTGACGCTGAGCTTCAAGTAATATAATCGCCGCCGCTACAGATACGTTAAGCGAATGCACCATGCCTAGCATTGGGATCACTACTTGGTGGTCTGAAGCTGCTATGGCTGCTGCACTTACGCCATGCATTTCTGCACCTAATATAAGTGCTGTAGGTAAGGTGTAATCTAATTCTCTAAAATCTATAGCTTTATCGCTGAAGTTTGCTGATACCAGTTGCATACCTTGTGTTTTAGCTTTTTTTAACGCGCTGTCGATAGTGTCATGCGCTACCATGTTTACCCACTGCTGACTGCCTCGAGCCGTGCGCTTGTGTTCTTTAAAGCCATCTTCAGGGATGACCACATGGGCGCTGTGGACACCTACCGCATCGCAGGTACGAAGAAGCGCTGCAATGTTCTGACTATTTCTTACATGATCAGTGATAATCGTCAAATCAAGCTGACGGTAAGCTAAGGTGGCTTTATATTTTGCCAAACGTGAAGGGGTCATAGTTTTCCGGCAAAAAGGTTATTTATCAGGTCCTAATGATACCAATTTATTGCTTACATTTGTTACACTGCGTTTATCATTACGATTTATCTTACGCTTCAATAAACAACAAATGACACAAAAAAATGCATTACCCATTATTGCTTACCAAGGCCACCAAGGCGCCTATTCCCACTTATCCTGCCAGAGAGTATTTCCAGACTTCGAAGCCCATGCATGCATGACCTTTAGTACCGCTATGGCGATGGTAGAACGAGGCGAAGCAAACATTGCCATGATCCCTGTAGAGAACTCAACTGCAGGGCGTGTAGAAGAGATCTACCGCCAATTACCTCATACTTCCTTATACGTAATTGGTGAGCATTACGAACCTGTAAACCATTGTTTAGTGGGTTTAACAAACAGTTCCATAGAGCAAATTAAAACTGTCGGTTCCCATCCACAAGCTTTGGCGCAGTGTGACACACATTTAACATCACTCAAAATCCTCCCAATAGCGACATTAGACACCGCTGGAGCAGCACTTGAAGTGAGCCAAAAAGGAGACCCAAGCCACGGTGCGATAGCCTCAAGCTTA
>CAJXEN010000206.1 GCA_913052465.1 uncultured Oceanospirillaceae bacterium | reverse complement strand
GAACTCTAAATCTGCAGTTGGCATTTGTGAGCTCGATTTAGCAAATATGCCTAGCTGGCTTGGCGCCATAGACATGGGTCCACCTCGTGTTAATAAATATTCCAGTCCAATGCCCATGCGACCTAATAGGCTGCCAGCGCGCTGGTTTAGTGTGGTTACATTTGCAACCTGAAAAGCGACACGTAACTGCAGGTGATCTTGTAATTTTTCTCCAACTTGGCTGGACTCATGAACAATTTTGATGCCCGCTTTATGCAAGTAACTTGGGTTGCCAATACCAGACAGTTCTAGTAATTGGGGAGAGCCAATAGCCCCTGCACACAAGATTACTTCGCCTGTAGGGTTATTAATTCGGTAGGTAATAGTTTTTCCTTTAAGCTTAACCTCTACCCCGCAGGCGCGTTTATATTCAAATACAACTCTATGCACTTGTGCTTGAGTAATAATGGTCAAATTAGTCAGCTTCTTTACAGGCCCTAAGAAACCTTTTGACGTGCTCCAGCGGAAGCCGTTTTTTTGATTCACGCGGAAGTAGGAAGAGCCTTTATTGTCACCAACGTTAAAGTCTTCAATTTTGTTGATACCAGCCTGCTGTGCAGCATCGCGGTAAGCATCCAAAATTTCCCAAGATAAACGTTGTTGATCAACACGCCATTCGCCGCCTACGCCATGAAAATCATCAGCACCTGCATAATAATCTTCAGACTTTTTAAAATACGGCAACACGTCGTCCCAGCCCCAGCCAGCATTACCCATGTCACGCCAGCCATCATAATCGTTGGCTTGGCCGCGCATGTAAATCATGCCGTTGATCGACGAGGAGCCCCCTAAAACACGTCCACGCGGGTAATTGATTGCTCTATTATTTAATCCTTTTTGTGGGCATGTTTTAAATCCCCAATCGGTACGTGGGTTACCCATGCAGTAAAGGTATCCAACAGGGATATGAATCCAGATGTAATTATCTTTGCCACCCGCTTCTAATAACAAAACTTTATTTTTTGGATTTTTGGATAGGCGATTTGCAAGAACACAGCCTGCTGATCCGGCGCCTACGATAATAAAATCGTAGTGTGAGTTATCTGTGTTCATGTTGGCACCTATCTAATGCTTATTAGCGTTTTTTGGGTGTTATGTGTTGATGTTAGGATGTTTCTAATCTTCGTTAAAAGCAGCTGGGTAAACTTATCTGTGATCTATGTTTGTATAGGTCGATGTTCGGTGAGTAACCAGTCAATAAAGTGTTGCTTTGCAGGCAGCCTGTCCTTAGCATTGATCTCTACTAGGAAATAACCCCACTCCGAAGTTAGGCTGAATGAGCGCAAAGCTGTGAGCATACCAGTATCAACCAGATCGTCCACTAAACCCCCCCATCCTAAGCCCACACCTTGGCCAGCAATCGCAGCCTGAACTAGTAGGGTGTAATTGTTAAAAGTGAGCACTGGGTCACTGGGTTTCACTTGGCTGCGCCGCTGCTTGAAAAAACCACGCCAATCCAGCCAACCTTGGCCAGCATAGTCTCCCAAGTTCAACAACGGTAGGGCCGCCAACTTTTTATGACTTTTAATAGCGCCATATTGTTCTAATAATGCGGGGCTACAAACTGGGAACACATCTCCAATACATAAAAGATGAGACGGTAGGGTGCTGGGATTACTCTTAGCAAATACGATAGATACGTCTATATCTTGGTTGCTGGGGTCTAGTTGAGCTTGAGAAGTCACAATTCGTACCTCAACGTCTGGATGGAGATCACAAAATTGGGGCAACCTTGGCAATAACCAAAACGCGGCAAATGCGAAATCAGATGCAACATTAATATACCGACGGCAACGAGTTTTTTGCAGCTTTTGTAGGCAATCGGCCATCTGTTGAAAGCCTGATGCAACAGCTTCATATAGCTGCTGCCCACTATGAGTTAGAGCCACTCCACGGTAGATGCGTGTGAATAACTGAAGCTCAAGTTGGCGCTCTAAGCCGCGCATTTGCTGGCTTACTGCTGATTGAGTTGAACCAAGTTCTTGGGCCGCCGAAGTAAAGTTCAAATGGCGGGCTGCCACTTCAAAGACCAGTAAACTTTGCGCTGAGGGGATTGCTTTTTTTAATAACATTAGTTCATCTAATAGTTGCCATTAATTTTGAACCAGTTTACACACATATTTGTACTGTCAAAATAGTTGCTATGCATACGCTTTAAACCGACTAACATTACTTGAGTATTAACCTAAATGAAGATTGAACGCGTAACCCCTGCAATTGGTGCAGAAATATCTGATATTTGCCTCAACAACTTAACCCCACAAGACTTTGATGAGATTTATCATGCGCTGATTGAACACAAGGTTATTTTCTTTAGAGATCAGGATATTACACCAGAAGCGCACTTAGCCTTTGCCATTAGCTTTGGTGAGCCGGAACCTCCTCATCCAATCTATCCGAGCATTGAGGGTTATGAAAACATTGTTCTACTTAAAAGTGGTGCTGGTAGTAAGCCAGACACTAACGATTGGCACAAAGATATGACCTTTAAAGCTAATCCACCATTCACAAGCATATTGCATGCCATTGAAGTACCCGATGTAGGTGGTGATACCTTATGGTCAAATACCAATGCCGCCTATGCAGCACTGCCAACAGTATGGCAAGACTACTTATTAACCTCGCATTTAAATACATAAAATGTTATAATGCTCGG
>CAJXEN010000205.1 GCA_913052465.1 uncultured Oceanospirillaceae bacterium | reverse complement strand
TTCACCGTTATCCGCACATGTTTTCTGGTGGCCAGCGCCAGCGCATTGCCATTGCTCGGGCACTCATTCTAAAACCAAAAATTGTGGTGTTAGATGAACCTGTATCAGCTTTAGATGTATCTATTCAGGCCCAAGTTCTTAATCTGCTCATAGAGCTACAACAAGAACTAGGGTTAGCGTATGTATTTATCTCTCACGATTTAAGTGTAGTGCGCCATATTGCGGACCAGGTGTTAGTGATGTACCTAGGTAAACCAGTGGAGCAAGGTGCAAGCGAAGCAGTATTCAATAGCCCTCAGCACCCTTATACCCAGGCATTACTTTCTGCCACTCCCCAAGCCAACACAGACCGCAAGCGTAAGCGCATTAAACTGACTGGTGAACTGCCATCACCACTTAACCCACCCAGTGGTTGTAGCTTTCATCCGCGCTGCCAAAATGCCGTGGCGCAATGTAAAACTACTGCCCCAGTTATGCAGCAGCATGGAGATGTGAGTGTGGCCTGTTTGTTGGTAGGGTGAAGTTAAACTAGCTGACTATAAATCTGCTACCGAAGTGTGATTTAATCATCATAGTTAAAATGAATAATTAAAAGAAAATGAGAATTATTTCAAATGCAACATGGCTCAAATAAATCAGTGCCCATCTCCATAAGCCAAGCCTTCGACACTATCAAATTTTTACCCAATAGAACGTCAGCAGCCAACGGCAATAACGACGGTTTTTGTACCTTGGTACCTTACCGAGACGGCAGCATATTCCTCGCCCATTATGCAGGTAGCAGTGAGTGGGAAAGACACACCAACGGCGATGAAATGGTGATGGTAATGGAAGGTGAAACCACGTTAATCCTATTGCAATACGGAGAAGAAATAGCCAATTTTATGCCACAGGGCACCTTGCTTGTAGTTCCAAAAAATAGCTGGCATCGTTTTGAATCCCCAAAAGGCGTTAAGATAATGACCATTACCCCACAGCCAACAGATCACTCGGTTGAAAGGCCAGAGTAGCTACTAATACAAGCAACTGTTGTGGTGCCTAAATTGTTGCTAAGTACGCTAGTGGGCTTTGTACCCCATGCCCACCGCGTTTTATAACGTGGGTGTATATTTCTGTAGTTTTCACATCAGCATGGCCCAGTTGTTCTTGCACTGTGCGTATGTCTGCTCCTTGTTGCAATAGGTGCGTAGCAAAACTATGGCGCAAGGTATGGCAAGTGACGTGTTTTCTTATACCTGCTTTTTGAGAGGCGATTTTTACAGTTTTGTTCAGCCCAGAAGCGTCTACATGGTGCCTGCGCCAAAGGTTACTTTGTGGATCAATTGCCATCCTAGAAGCGGGAAATAAATATTGCCACCCAAGTTGCATCGCTTGATTAGGGTACTTTTTAGCTAATGCATCCGGCATCCATACACCTAAATATTTATCTGTGGCGCAGTCATGGCCCAATACCTTAGCCACAGTGCTAACTTGTGCCGATAACAGGGGTATTAGCTCTGATGCTAAAGTAACTGTTCGGTGTTTTGCGCCTTTGCCATTCCAAATATGTAAAGCTAAGTGATCAAAATCAATATCTTTCACCTGTAACCGCACCAACTCTATACGTCGTAAACCAGAACCATAAAGTAAGGCCTCCATTAGATAAGAGGCACCTTTAAGTTGTTTAAGCATCAACTTAACTTCATTTTGGGTAAGTACTACCGGTAATTTCTGTTGCCTTTGAGGCTTTCTAAATTCAGGTAAGTCGTTTAACGGCTTTTGCAGGAACTTATTATACAAAAATGCAACAGCATTAAGGGCCAACGCTTGCGTAGAAACACTTACGTGCCTTTGGCATGCTAGGTAAGTTAGATATTGTGTTACGTGCTGCCCTCCCAATTTTGTTGGGTGAGCCATTTTGTTAAACCGAATGTAATCCTTTATCCAATATATGTAGGTGTGAATGGTTCGCTGGCTATAGCGGCTAACTTGCATAAACTCATTAATAGAGGTGAGAAAGGGCGATGACGACATATTCATTTCCTTTTTTCTGTATGTATATACAGTATAGCTGCTTTTTATAACTAAGGAGCGGTGGGCGCTCTTTTTTCTAACCCCACTGGAAATTCAGAAAAAAACAGCTATACTTTTCAAAGTGTTAAAAGCGGTGATTTTGGTAGGAAATTATTAGAGTGGCCGCTCTCTAATAATTGTTAGAGGGCCGATTGGCCTTCTAAATATACTGTTACATTTTTAGAAGATATCGTGAAGGAAGATAGAATGAAACTAACAAAGTATATGTGGTATTTTTCAGCGGTCTACGCAGGAATATTTGCCTTAGTTAATGTTTTATTACAAGGGTTTGATGTTGATGTTGGTTCAGGTGTAAATATGGCTATGATTTTTGGTGCTGCCTATGGTTCAGCAATAACTTTTGTTAAGGATAATGGAAGAGCGCCAGACAAAAAGGAAAGTAATGTTTTATCTTTCTATTGTCTATTAAGCACGTATGTAATTTCTTTACTTGGTACATCAATTATTGTTTTATTAGTAATGCCTGAACCTGATGTTCAAGAGCTTAAACAGTTACTAGTATCTCTATCTCCTGTTATCTGGATAGTAATAGCCATCGTAGTTGGAGTATTATATTTCTTAATGCTTAAGTTTGTATTTGGTTGGGGTGCAAGAAAATATGCTTCAACACTGGCTAGAAGGAAAATGTAATCGGGTAGCCAGAGGTATCTAACCTCCAGCCCCC
>CAJXEN010000204.1 GCA_913052465.1 uncultured Oceanospirillaceae bacterium | reverse complement strand
ATCAGGCCACACATTGCTGATATCACCTACCTTACCTGCCCCCAAGTATTTATTAAATGCCTGAGCCACGCTTGACACCAAACCTTCTTGTACCATATGTTGTGCAATATGAGGACGCCCAACTTGACCATCTCCAGCAAGTTTCATTGCACCTTCTGAAATGTCTGGAAACCCGCGTTGGGTTAATTTTTTAGCAATTGTTTTTACTCTTTGTAAACGCAGCTGTGTTTGATGAGCAACAGCAGCTTCGATAGTGGGTGAATTAACATCAATATTTAGACCAACAATATGAACACCCATATTATTCCATTGCCCAGAAAACTCTATACCTCTAATAATGCATATCTTGTCACTATCGTAACCATCATGATCTTGCACTAATTGTAAGTGCGCGCTAACTGTATCATGGTCAGTAATTGCAAGGTGAGTAACACCTCGCTCAATTGCCAAATCTATTAGTTCTTTGGCAGACAAGCTACCATCAGAAAATTTTGTATGGCTGTGTAAATCGTATTTATTGATTGGCATAGGTTTTAATTTAAATTAAATAAAAATTGAGTTAATATAATGTATGATTTAGTGAATTAAAAAAGAAGTGAATTAACATTAACTTCTATATGGCGCGAGCATTTTAAATTATTCTAATTTGTGCCTAATAAAACTAATATTTAAAACTAAAGATTGAGCACCATTTAAAAAGCAACTAATCGTGGAACCATTATGACTGAATTTTCTGAAATTGCCCGTAATAAAAATCGTTTTCGTGCAGCCTGCAAAGACTTTAGTGTTGAACAGTTAGAAACTATGGCTGCTCAATTGTCTGAATTTATCGAAAAACGCACCCAAGAAGAAGTAGACATGGCTGAGAAAAATGCAAAAAAAGATGCTGAAAAGCAAGCTATATTTGCAGCTATTGCAGAAGCAGGACTAACCCCAGCAGACTTTTTTTCAGACGAAGCACCTAAGGCTAATAAAGCAAAGAACCCTCGCAAGCCAGTGGCGGCCCAATACCGCATTACTGACCCACAGGGTGTCCAGCACGAATGGTCTGGTCGAGGACGCACTCCCAAGGCCTTTGATCACTATTTTAACAACGGTGGTAGTAAAGACAGCTGTCGTATTTAGTGGTTTTTCTTAAACATATAATTTAACAGCCCTTCAGTAGAGGCGTCGAATTCGACGCCTTCTTGAGAAAGTACTCCCGCCTGCCTTTGCTGAATAGCACTAAGTGTGGTTTTAGCAATCTGCTTGCCAAGTTCAACACCCCACTGATCGAATGGGTTAATGTCCCAAACTACAGCCTGCACAAACACCTTATGCTCGTATAGCGCAATCAAAAGCCCAAGGCTTTCCGGTGTTAATTCGTCAACCATTAAGGTACTAGACGCGTGGTTGCCAGGATACAATCGATCTGGAGAAGTGATAATGTTTTGGTCCCAGGCGAGCACATCATCACCCAACATAAGCACCCTAGATTGAGCGACACAATTAGCTAAACTTAACGCTTGTTGATACTCCAACTGGGTACGTGTAGCCTTAGTATACTCGCTAGACGCAGTGCGTTTAATAGGTACAATAAAGTCAGCATAATAGGCAGGAGTCCCTTGGTGCAACAGCTGAAAAAACGCATGCTGGGCATTGGCACCGACATCACCCCAAATTACTGGACTGGTATCAAAATCAACTTTTTCTCCTACATTGGTGACAGACTTACCGTTACTCTCCATTTCTAACTGACTAAGGTAATTGGGTAACAGTTTAAGGCGACCATCATAGGGCAATATGGTGTGCGCTTTTAGGCCCAGAAAATTAATATTCCAAATACCCGTTAAAGCTAACATTATTGGTAAATTTTCATGTGCTTTGGCATTTTGAAAGTGCTCGTCCATAGCGTGCGCTCCTTTAAGAAGCTGCTTAAAACCAGCCATGCCCAGCTTAATAGCGATAGGTAGGCCAATGCCACTCCACAATGAATAGCGGCCCCCAACCCAATCCCATAAGGCTATTTGATTTTCACAAGGTATACCCCATGCGTCCATGCGCTCTGGAAAGGCACTACAACCGACAAAGTGGTGCTGGCCGATAAGCTTATCGCTGGGAATTCTTTTACGTAACCAAGCCCGTGCTGTTTGTGCATTAGCCAAGGTATCTAACGTGGTGAAGGTTTTAGATGCAATAATAAACAAGGTAGAAGCTTGATCCAAATGTTGCAATATTTCGGCCAACTGACTGCCGTCCATAGAGGAAACAAACATCACATCAAGTGGGAACTTAGTTTCTATACGAAACTCATCTAACGCATGGCATACCATATGAGGCCCTATATCCGAACCTCCTACACCAATATTCACTACAGTGGTGATAGGCTGTCCAGAATAACCAAGCCACTCTCCTTGTTGTACTTTACTAGCGATCCTTTCCATATCCAGCAGGTTTTTAGCTACCAGTTGGCTTACTGATTGGCCATCTATTTGAACTGCACTATGTTGATCTGAGGACCCTGCCCTTAGGGCTGTATGTAATGCTGGCCGCAGCTCAGAACGGTTGACTAGGCCACCGCTATAGAGCATTTTTATAGCTTCAGTCAAACCTTGTTGCTGGGTTAAATCAATCAGCAGATCTAATGTTTGCCGGTTAAGTTTTTGCTTAGATAAATCCAGCAATAACCCCTGACTAGCTGAAGAAAGGTCGTTAAAACGCTGATCACCACCGCCATTAAATAATTGTTTAAGGGAATAGGGCGAAATATCTTTTTTTTAAGTGGGTTTCTAGAGCCTG
>CAJXEN010000203.1 GCA_913052465.1 uncultured Oceanospirillaceae bacterium | reverse complement strand
TGAGCGTTAATGGCTTGCGCTGCATCAATGTTTTCTTGGCCCACGTCATCTTTAAACGCATCCCACACAGGTAGCATGGCTGCTTTCCATTGGGCGCGCTGCTCATCTGTTAATACGTGAATGGTCTTGCCTGTAGCTAAGATTGCTTCCTTGTTAGCTTCGTTTACTGCAAACGATTGAGCGTTGCGTGAAACAGTCACCTCACGTAAGATCGTTTCTAACTGATTACGGATATCGTTAGGTAAGCCATCCCAGAATTCTGTTGAAGTGACTACCATGTAATCTAAAATGCCATGGTTTGACTCGGTTACGCTATCTTGGACTTCAAAGAACTTTTTACCAT
The DNA here is from genome assembly GCA_913052465.1 of uncultured Oceanospirillaceae bacterium. GTDB lineage: Bacteria > Pseudomonadota > Gammaproteobacteria > Pseudomonadales > Balneatricaceae > Njordibacter. Next base: position 2,500 of record CAJXEN010000203.1, on the reverse strand, counting down.
AAATATTAGAGTAGGTGTTTTCTTGACCTTGAATGGTGCCAGATTGTAACCCTTGATACACTTCACTAAAAGCCATTTTCTGAGGTACAGCGTCAAGTGCCTTAAACTGAGCAACAAGTACATCTGATGCCATTACGCGAAACTTCATACCGGCTGCATCGGAAGGCGCTAGCAGGGGTTTAGTAGCAGATAATTGCTTCAAACCATTGTGCCAAAACTCAAGCCCTAAAATACCACGCTTTACCATGGCTGATTTCATCTCTTGACCAGTTTCTGATGATTGAAATGCATCAATGGCATCCATATTTTTAAACATGAAAGGCAAGTCAAACAGGCGATATTGTTTGGTGTACTTTTCAAATTTTGACAACGATGGCGCTGCCATTTGAACGTCACCCAATAACATGGCTTCTAGAACTTTTCCGTCACCATATAGAGTTGAATTAGGATAGACTTCCATACAAACCTTGCCGTCCATCTCACTATTAACGCGCTCTGCTAAGGCTGTTGCCGCGATCCCTTTAGGGTGCTTGTCAGTATTAGTTACATGGCTAAACTTAATGACGATCTCGCCATCTTGACACACTTCACTAGCTTGGGCTGGAGCAGATACAAGAGCCACCGCCATGGTGCTAGTTAGCACAGTTTTTAGAAAAAATTTCATAATGAACCTCGTTATTACAATTATTAGTAATTCTGTAGTTAGACTACCAATTCATTGATTGCAACTCTTGTGCCAAATATTAACCATCTGATAAGTATGACTATATTTTTTAATGTTGAAAAATAGTGTGGAGTAATCTACACATTAATTACTGTGAGTGTGCGGGTATCTACACATTTATTTTGGCTGTTATAAATATTGAATTTGTTGATGTCCTAATCATCCATAAACCGGTGACGATCAAGGCCATACTTAGCTAGCTTGTCATACAGAGTTTTTCGGGCAATGCCTAAGCCTTGGTAGGTACGTTTAATTGACCCTTGTGCCTGAGATAGGGCCTCTTCAATAAGTCGCTTTTCATAACGCTCCAAACGGTTAGGCAGGCTACTTTGGCTGCTTTCAGACTGCCAATTAGCTAGTGTGCGCTGATCAATAAGCGTATCTGTTAGCACAAAACGTTCAGCCACATTGATAAGCTCCCGCACATTCCCAGGCCAATCATGTTGCATTAAGGTATCAATCACGTGCAAAGACAAGTCAGGTGCTGCAATGTTAAAGCGGTCACTAGCTTGGCTAACAAAGTAGCGAAACAGTAGCACAATGTCTTGGTCCCGCTGGCGTAATGGTGGCAAATGTAGCTCAACCACGTTAAGGCGATAGTACAAATCCTCTCTAAAAGCACCTTGTTCAGATAACTGTTTAAGATCGCTTTTAGTTGCTGCGATGACTCGGATATCGATGTCAATAGATTGGTTTGAACCTAGCCGTTCTATTTGGCGCTCTTGCAGCACGCGCAATACCTTTACAGCCAATGACAAGGGAATGCTTTCCACTTCATCTAAAAAAATAGTGCCCTTGTGAGCGTACTCAAATTTACCAATGCGAGCTTTTTTTGCGTCAGTAAAAGCGCCTGCTTCGTAGCCAAAAAGCTCCGCTTCCATCATCGACTCTGGTAATGCTGCACAGTTAATGGCGACAAATGGGCCTCTATTTCGGCCACTTTGTTCATGTAGGCGCCTAGCCGCTAATTCCTTACCAGTACCTGTTTCACCACAAATAAGCGTGTTAACGTCTGCTTTAGCCAGGCGAGTAATTTTTTCTTTAAGGTCATTAATGGCGGTTGAGTGGCCAATAATACTTTCCTTGTACTGCGCTGCAATAGTGTCTTTTAACTGCCGGTTTTCACTCACCAGTTGCCGTTTACCTAGCCCGCGTTTAACAACTTCTAATAAATGCTCCCGACGGAATGGTTTTTCTATAAAATCATAAGCACCGCTGCGAATAGCACTAAGCGCCATTTGCACATCGCCGTGGCCGGTGATTAATATTACAGGCAAATCTGAATCTAATTTCTGTAGTGCTGCTAATAACTCAAAGCCGTCCATTTTTGGCATACGAATATCACAAATGACGATGCCCTGCCAACTTCTGTCAAGAGTTTTTAAAGCATCTTCTGCGCTGGCATAGGCAACAGCCGCATAATCTGCTAGGTGCAGCATTTCAACCAACGCATTGCGGATATCTTGATGGTCGTCGATCACACAGATCATGGGTAGGTTCATGTATTTTCTCTTGTGGCTATTATGCAGCGATGCCTAATGTCTATTTCGGGCCTGTAATTGGATAGCAAATACTGCACCCTCAACAGAATTTTCAGCACTAAGCTCTCCGCCCATAGTTTTTATAATACTGTACGAAATGGTAAGACCTAAACCTAACCCCACACCCACATCTTTGGTACTAAAAAACGGATCAAACAAGTGTAGTAAGTGCGCACTATCAATTCCAGATCCTGTATCAGAAACATAAATGGCAGCTTTTTTTAATCTATTCGGT
>CAJXEN010000202.1 GCA_913052465.1 uncultured Oceanospirillaceae bacterium | reverse complement strand
TTTTGGTCGTGTTAACGACCAACTTCAAGCGTTGCTGCAGGTATCTACTGACACTTTATTACCGCCAATGATGAAACTCAAATGCCTAATGCTAATTGGTCTGGAGGCCATTACACTGAGGGCTTAACCATTGAGGAAGCGATGAATCCTTTAGCCTTACTTGCTACTGGTATTTATGATAACCCCTTAGAGCAGCAAACGGGTGCACCTATTCGCTTAGTTTTACCTTGGAAATATGGTTTTAAGTCGGCTAAGTCTATTGTGCGTATTGAATTAGTGGAACAGATGCCTAAAACTACTTGGTGGCAGCAAAACCCTAGAGAATATGGTTTTTATGCTAACGTGAACCCAGATCATGACCATCCGCGTTGGTCTCAGGGGTCTGAACGTGTGATTGGGGAGTATGGGCGACAGCGCACTCAGCTTTATAATGGTTACGCCAATGAGGTGGCACACCTGTATGGCGCTTTGTCAGACCGGCGGTATTTTTATTAAATGAGCCCTCCCTTAACCTGATCTAGCCAATAGCTCACTGGTTTGGGGTGGCCATAAAAGTAACCCTGGCCTTTGGTAATACCAGATTTTGCTAACATTGTAGCCTGGGCTTGGGTTTCAATGCCCTCGGCAATGATTTCAAAGTTAAGTTCTTTAGCCATAGTAACCAGGGCTTTTATAATAGCTAAGCTACGTGGGTTTTTCTCCATTTTTGCAACAAAACTACGATCTATTTTTATGATGTCGGCAGGAATATCGCGTATACGGTCCATATTTGAATGTTCCATACCAAAATCATCTAAGGCAATACCAATGCCACTTTGTTGCAGTGATTTAATGTTTCTTAACGCCTTTTTCATGTTGCCTAGTGCGGTTTTTTCTGGTAACTCTAGTACCAAACGATTTAGGTTCACTTGAGCAAGTTTAAACTGGCTGATTAAGTCGGCAACAAACTCTGTGGAATTAATGAAAGTGTTGTCGGTATTAAACGATAAATAATAATCTGAGTTATTGCTTACTAAATCTTTGAGAATGGGTGCCAATTGAGCCAGAGCAGCGGCCTTAAATGTTGGGTAGGCTAAAGGTGAAAGAGCAATATCTAAAAAGTAATCAGGTGTGAGTATAGAACCATCTGCTCGATGCCAGCGCATTAAAGCTTCAAAACCGACCGCTTTTTGGGTGCTGTTATCGCAGATAGGTTGAATATTCAGTTTAAACTCGCCCTTGGTTAAACCTTCTAAAATAGCCTCTAGTTTGGGGTATGCTTTATTTTTTTCCAATTGTGCAATAAACCAATGATCCGCCACGGTTGTTCTATTTTTACCTTTGGCTTTTGATTGATAGAGCGCCTTGTCAGCAAGGCTCATTGCGTCTTTAATTTGTGAGCCTATGGCTAGTTCGGCCACACCGATGCTAGCGCTTCGGCAAATATCCACACCCAAAAAAGAAACAGTTGTTTGGCTTATACCTTGCCTCAAGCGCTCTGCAACAGTTTGTGCTTCAAGCAAACTCTTATTTTCTAACGCCATACAAAACTCCTCTCCGCCAAGGCGGGCAGTAAAACCGAAGTGGTTTGCCGTTTGATCCATGACTTGAGCGTAGACTTTAAGTAGGTCATCTCCTGCATTGTGCCCGTAGATATCGTTAACGCCTTTAAAATCATCTAAATCGATCATCAACAGTGTGTATGGACATTTGCGAACACCATCCGCTAGGTAGGTTGAAAAGTAACGTCGCGATTTAAGTCCAGTCAGTTCGTCAACTTCTACTAAACTTCTATAGGTTTCTTTTTGGGCTTCTAGAGTGCTTGTGAGCCTTCTCAAGGCATCATTTTTTTGCTCTAATTCAATATAAGTTTGACTAATTTGTTGATTTTTTTCTGTTAGCTGCAACTGCAATGCGTCAACTTCTGGTGATGTCATTGTTAAACCCACTGCCCCTGATTTTGAAATCACAATCTTATAGGGCTCCCCTTTTTTTGCTGCAGCAATAAAACCGTCACGTATTAGGCCCATTATCGCTGACACAAGAATGAGTAATGCATAATTGAACTGGTTAACTTGACCTTGAAGGCTTGCACCTTCATACATTAAAAAAGGTAAGGCCAGCACCGAAATGATGCTGGGAAAAGCAACCCCTTGCAGGCCGGTGTAAAATAATGAAAAAGCCAGAACAGCAGCCAGTGGTACTAAATTTGTTGGCCAAATATAAAGGCAGGCTAAATGCGCCGCAATGGCAGCCAACGCATAGTAGGACTTTTTTGGCCAAGTAAACTGACGACGATACCATTGCAGTATTAAAAACGTGAAGCTACCTATTACTATGCACTCTAACAGGTGTAAATGTGCTATTAAAAATGGCAAGTCAAACGTTAATTTTTGATGGCCAGATCCATACTCATGCTGCAGTACTGAAGTTGCGAAATATATCAAAAACGTTGGTAGTAACCCGGGTAAATGAGGAGTAAATGCGTTACCAGTAAAGTCAGAGGGCGCCCACATCCTGCCAAAATACTTAGCAGGAAACGCAATACATGCGCCTGCAACCAACTTAAAAGCTAATAAGGGCCAACTTATGTTGCTTCCAAAAATCAATAGTTGCCAAAAAATATGGCTTATAACTAGTGTGAAAATAGCCTTTTTCCAGTGCCTTATTGGGGCTAAAAAAAGAATGCTAGTGAAGCAAGCAACCTCCCAAGTTTGAATGTGTTGGTTAGACAGGTCATTGATAAGAAAAGTATAGTAATTAACGACAGCGACTGCTAAAAGTAACCCAAAATAAGAGTACACCTTGGTGTTTTTAGCGATTGAGGGAGTATTTTTTTGCATTGTAATTGGCTAATTGATTTACTCTGTAAGAGATAAAGCCATGCCTTTCTACATGCGAT
>CAJXEN010000201.1 GCA_913052465.1 uncultured Oceanospirillaceae bacterium | reverse complement strand
TCTTTGCGCTTGCACCGTTTGACCCTGCCTGTTCGCGACGTTTTATTTGTGCAATAAGGGCTGCGGGCACTTTAATTGGGTCTACACCAAAACCAACTATTTTGCTGACACCGCGGCTAGAGCGAATACTGGTATAAGTTAAGCCATTTTGTTCTGGTTGGACGTTAATAAACATGTAACCTGGGAATAGTGCCTCTTCTACTTGAACACGTTTGCCACGGCTCAGTTTTTCTATGACTATTTGTGGGCAATAACACTCGCCTTGCTGACGCTCTAGGTTTTCTAAAGCTCGCAGCTCTTGCCTTGGCTTAACCTGCAACAATAACCAGTTAGGCGCGCTCATGTGGCACCTCGTTAGCAACTCTATAATCCACTTTAGCTGCCGTATGCCAACCTCGCTGTTTTTTACCCATTGAAACATCAACGAGGTTGAAAACTATGGCCATAGATCGCAGCACTTTTAGTATCAAAAGGGCACTAGCCAACACAATTATGTCGGCTTGCCAAAATCTTGTTGTTATTGCCATAAAAAAAGCCTTAGTTTACGTAAGATAATGATACGTGAAATTATCTAGGAATTATTCCTAATTTTAAGATTGGCAACATCGTATCACTTGGTTCGAGATGACAAACATATTTGGGGTTCATAAAAGTCAACTGAAGTCTGATGTATCCCCCATGCCTTGTCGTAATACTTCTATTTCTCCATCCACTAAGCTCACCAGCGATGTTACCTCCATACCACAGTAGCCCCCGTCTATGACCAAGTCTAGACTATGTTCTAGGGTTTGCCTGATGTCGTAGGGATCTGTTAAGGGCAAATCTTCATTGGGTAGAATCAATGAACTGCTAAGCATAGGCTCACCGAGCTCTTTTAGAATAGCTAGGGCGATTGCATTATCTGGTACGCGCAGGCCTATGGTTTTCTTTTTGGGGTGCAGCAGTTTTTTGGGCACTTCTTTGCTAGCCTTTAAAATGAAGGTGTAAGCGCCGGGTGTGTGCGACTTTAATATTCTATAGGCTTCGTTATCTACTTTGGCGTAGGTGGCAATTTGACTTAAGTCTTCACAGACTAGGGTGAGATGGTGTTTCTCGTCTAGTTGCCTTATTTGTTTGATGCGATCGACCGCTTTTTTGTCGCCTAAATGACAGGCGATAGCGTAGGCACAATCTGTTGGGTAAACCACCACCCCACCTTTTTGGATGATTTCTACGGCCTGTTTAATGAGACGTGGCTGGGGTGTTTGGGGGTGAATTTGGAAGAATTGGCTCATGGGGTTCTTTTTACTTGGATACTATTTTATGTTGGCAGTGGTTATTGTAGGCGTTAAACTGCGGCTTGAATATGGTTGGGTGAGTTTAGCTGGGTCACTTCGTTGGTAAAGACCAGAGTGAGTGAACCACCAGACCCTTAGCATGACACTAAAAATAAGGACATTATGAAAGCAATTATACCTGTAGCTGGCTTGGGCACCCGCATGTTGCCGGCCACTAAAGCCATTCCTAAAGAAATGTTACCCATTGTAGATAAACCCATGATTCAGTACATTGTGGATGAAATTGCGGCAGCTGGCATTAAGGACATTGTATTAGTGACCCACGGCAGTAAAAATTCTATTGAGAACCATTTTGACACTCAATTTGAGTTGGAATCTACCCTTGAAACTCGGGTTAAGCGGCAGTTGTTGGATGAGGTTCGTTCTATAACGCCGCCCGGGGTGAATATTATGCACATTCGCCAAGGCAAAGCGTTGGGTTTAGGGCATGCGATTTTAAGTGCTAAACCGATGATTGGTGATGATGACTTTGTGGTGGTATTACCTGATGTGTTAATTGATAACCTTGCTTCTAACCCCGCGCAAGACAACCTCGCAGCTATGGTGCAGCGTTTTAATGACAATGCTGCTTGTCAGATTATGGTGAACCCTGTGCCAAAAGAACGGGTGTCTAATTTTGGTGTGGTGGATGTGAATGGTAGTTCGCTTTCCAGCGGGCAATTTGCGCGTATTCAAGCGCTGGTAGAAAAACCAGCCACTGCTGATGCGCCTAGTAACTTAGCGATTACTGGGCGTTATGTATTGCACAAGAATGTATGGAAGCAGTTGGCTGCCACTACCCCTGGTGTGGGTGGTGAAATTCAGTTAACAGATGCGATTGCTGGGTATTTGCACGCTGGCGGCGCTATTGAGGCCTACCATATTGCAGATCGCACCTTTGATTGTGGTGATAAGCTGGGTTTGGCAATGGCTTATGTAGAGCATGCGCTAAGGCACAAGGACATTGGGCAGGAGTTTGCTGAGTTTTTACGTGGTTTAAAGGTTTAGTATGACTGCTTTAAAATAAGTGACGCTTATTGAGCAATGCAAGAAAAAATCCCCCTAACTTAGCTAGCTAGGGGTAATGGGGAACTACAAAGAAAGGGTTAGGTTGGCCTACTTAAGTAGGCTCAATATATCTTGTGTTGAAGCGTTAGCTTGAGAAAGCATGGCAGTGCCTGCTTTTTGTAATATTTGGGCCTTAGCTAGGTTGGCAGATTCTAAGGCGAAATCTGCATCAACAATGCGTGAACGGGCAGCCGATGTATTTTCTGACGCATTCATGAGGTTATCAACAGTCATGAACATGCGGTTAGACACCGCACCCATTTTAGAGCGAAAGTCTGCCATCATTTCTAAAGCATCATCTATTATCTTAAGTGCCTTTGTGGAACTACCTGTATCGGTGATAACTTGGTCGTCTATGCTATTTTCACCTGTAACAGACGAACTTTGAACTTTCACTGTGTTTGAAGCCAAAACAGTGCTGTTAGTAGGGCCTGTGAATACTAATTTATCACCATCAATGGCCTTACTGTCGTAACCGTCAGCACCCTTTACCACTTG
>CAJXEN010000200.1 GCA_913052465.1 uncultured Oceanospirillaceae bacterium | reverse complement strand
AGGATAATTAATGGTGGGTCGTGAGAGGCTCGAACTCCCGACATCTTCGGTGTAAGCCAACTACTCTACCATTTATATTAATATTAAACAAATACTTAAATATGATATTCAAAACAAGGTTTAATCTAAGCATTTCAAAAAGTATTGACAGAGGTAGTAACACAAGAAGTATCAACGACCTGTGGAATAGTTCTTCAAAGTGCCTTGCTTCGATTACTTACAAACATCCCTTCGTTGGCCTAACCCCAGCGCAATTAAGCGCCACATCTGAGTTACCCCCCCTTAAATATAAAAGCGGTTCTTATAGGCTAACCCAAATAATTATTTTATAACCTATTCGACCATTTTCTTCTAAGTTTTCTAAATTTTCGAACGAAGGATGCTCTCAACCATTTAATAACTTTGGGCTCGGAGCGACCAGTGAGAAAGACCGCGGCACCCGATGTAACTATATGTTTGTCAGCCATAAACGTGGACCATTTTTCTTCAAATACATTATATGAATCAAAGTAATCAATGCCCATACGCCCTGAGCCGAGATGCCGGATATGAAAATTTATAGCATAAGAGCTATAACCCAGTGCTTGTGCGACGATGCAAATATCTGTTCCATAAAGGTGAAAGCCTTTAATGTCTCTAGAAACACGTACACCTGAACCTTTTTTAAGGAGTAAAAAACACTCATCCAAAGCGATGACTTGAGCAGGTAGTTCTCCTATATGCCGATCCGTTCCAGTATGATCTGTAATTCGAATAGCAGCACTACCATTTTCTTTACTTCCAGCTACGCCACAAACTCCCCAGTTACTGTCCATTTTTTCAAGCTTAATAAGCCTATCTTCTAAAATTTTTCGGTTATCAAAATCAAAAACAATGTCTTGATGGCAAAGAATAACGAACCGACCACTACTTTTTTCTATTAGCCTATTTAGTCCTAAATAGGCATCCGTTTGTTTGCCGCTCGTATTGTCTACTGTGAGAAACTCACAATTATCCACAAACCCTGCAGCCTTTGCACTTCTTAAAAAACTTGAATAATGATGCCTATCGTTAACAAGCGTACATATTGAGAATATTAATTCCATATCAGGCCTTTACAGCCTCAATTCCAATTTGGCGCCAGAATGTTTTCTGACCATTTGGTAATAGGGTTGCGATCAGCTTTTGACCAAATGTCAAAGGTTGTAACGACCAGCAATCGGTGATGGCCAATCCAGAATTCAAAAATAGCAGTTTAAAACTTTCGGGTGTAAACCATCTCAGATGCGTACTATCCATTACACCCATATCACTGTAGTTAAACTCACCTTTTATTAGCGCTTTTATAACACCTTTATATGAAATATTTGGCGAACTCGCCAAAATTATTGCTCCCGGTTTCAGTAGAGGTGTTAGCTGCCCTAAAACTCTCCATGGATCGCGAAGATGCTCAAAAATTTCTGAGGCTATAAGAACATCAAAATGTTCAGGTTTCAATTCTGGAAAATTAACTTCTAAGTCCGCAACTATAACTTTTGTTAGTTTTGCTTCCGCTTTCTTGGCAACTTCAGGCATTAACTCTATACCCGTATACGAAGCACACTTACCTTTTGATAAAGCCAGCGCTCCAGTACCACCTGCGCTACAACCAATCTCGAGTATGTTTGCATTTGGATTTAGCGGTAAACGCTCAACCAAATCTACTCGCGCACCAGAAAAGTAATCTGAACTTTTATTTTTATACTGTAACGACGCTTTTTGCTGCACGATATCAACTTCCATTTTAATTCTTGGCACCATACCAATCAAGCCAATTCAATAAAAGTACGACAAGAATGGCATTTAAGTAAACTACTTACATACGCTCTTGAGAAAGAGACTAATGGCCAGGTTATTCCAGCTATAAGATGGAGGCTTATACAGATAGTGTAACTTAGGTTTATAACGTCCGATTAGCGAAAGAGTTTGGCCTTTGATTAAGCAGTATCAGTACCTATCCCACACATCGCACTTCTCCCAAACCTTACAGAAAGAATTGTTCATCATGTACGCTCCAAAGTCTGCACCATTAACTTCACAGTATCCGACCAATCGGTCATAGGTTTTAGCTCCTGTAAGCTCACACGCGGCTTGTAACCCTAAGAACTGCTGAGCAATTCTAGCTGCGGTGTCGCCCTTTTGAGCACCCCTCTCAGGACAGTCTAAGGCTGCTAAGCGTATTGGTACGTTGTTTACCGTAATGGTATCTCCATCACATCCAAGAACTGCTTGTTCCAACGCGTCAGCTTCTTCTGCGTGTTCAACACATCCAACTTCAATCGCATATCGACAAGGTACTCATCCATAACCGTAGACAATGTTCGCACACCCGTTGGCACAATCCTAGCTGGGCGACTAATTGGTTCAACTGGTTGGTTGGTCGTGCGTCTCATTATAGGGGTACTAACCTGCACATTCCCATCAATCACTGCCAAAGGTGTGTTATGACCCTTAAGCGGGTCTAAGCGTGGCTCTGGTGGCCCCTGCGTTCTTGCCGCCTCAATCAAAAGGTCATACCAGAAGGTTTGGGTCATCAGATGCTATAGCGACTAGCAAGCCCCTTCTGCTCTGTAGTGTACGGAGAATTGGCCTGAAGCTCTCTAAACCTCATGAGTACCTCTTCAGGTGAAGGAGAGGTTGCTATGAAGTCTGCCATCACATTAGCTTCATCAATCGTGGCACCGTTCATAATCATGTCAGCATAGACATCACAGGACGTCTTTAGAGCGACTAACTGGTTATATTCTGTTGATGGCTTCAAGGCAGGAATTTTGCCGTAGTTAAAGGATGCAGCCAACCCATGGATAGCATCAGTAGCAAAGTTATCAGTGACAGCATGGTGTTTAGTCAGATGCTCATTCTGCTTCTGGTCGAACTCATCGTAGATTTGCTGAGCAAGTGCGTGATGCAAACGATCCGCAAC
>CAJXEN010000199.1 GCA_913052465.1 uncultured Oceanospirillaceae bacterium | reverse complement strand
AATATACCTAACAAACATCAAGGCTAATGCCTCTTAATCGTGCAAAGGTCTCTATGTAATTGTGGGTATATGGTAGCGCCACAAGCCAGAGGCCGCGGTTTAGCAACCCGCATGTGTGAACATTCTCAACAAATAGCTCGGCAGCAAGGCTATTACGCCATGCAGTTTAATTGTGTGGCAGTGAGCAATGAAGCAGCCGTGCATCTTTGGCATAAGCTTGGCTTTAACACGGTAGGCCGGTTGCCGCAGGCCTTTAATCACCCAGCCCAAGGCTTTGTTGATGCCTTAGTAATGTATAAATGGCTTAGCTGAAGCCTGGTTAATTTTAAAAGTACATTGACGGATATCTAATATGACGATGCAACTATGGATTTATTACACCCTTGCGGTGCTGGTGCTAACCGCCTCGCCCGGGCCAAGCTCACTGTTATGTATGACAAAGGGCGTAACCTATGGTTGGCGTTCAGCAGCAATAACGGCCTTGGGTAGTCTTACGGCTATTACTGGTATTATGACTCTTTCGTTTACTGGCTTGGGTGTGGTCATCGCTTCTTCAGAGTGGCTGTTTGGCTTGGTTAAATGGGCTGGAGCGGCATACCTCATTTATCTTGGTGTTTCGTGTTTCATGTCTAAGCAGGAGTCTTATACCCGTGCTGGAGAGGAGAACAAAACGGCCACCAAGTGTCACTACATTAGTGGTTTTATAGTGGGGGCAAGCAACCCCAAAGCGATTGTTTTTTTTAGTGCATTATTTCCACAGTTTATTACCACCGACGTACCTCTAATTCCCCAATACCTTATTTTTGCCAGTACCTTTGTGGTAATGGAGCTTTCATGGTTATTGTTCTACGCATACTTGGGAGCCAAGTCTTCAAATTGGTTACTCACTAGGGGTAGGGCTAAAGTGTTTAACCGGCTTACTGGTGGAGTATTTATTGGTGCTGGTGCATTACTTTCATTAACTAACCGCACTTAAAGGAATAAAGCTATTCATGCCACTCTCTAAGCTACCGAAAAACTTACCTATACCAAAAGATGATGGCCTCAGTGACCACTTGTATGGTGCGCAGTGGCCAAGCTTTGATTTACCTGCAACTAATAAACAGCGAGTCAATGTAGCAAAGCTAAACGGTTATGTGGTGGTGTATGTGTATCCTATGACGGGTCGGCCAGACGTTCCCCTGCCAGACCAATGGGATGAGATCCCAGGAGCAAGGGGGTGTACGCCCCAATCCTGCAGTTTTAGAGACCATTATGAAGAACTACAGCAGCTCAACGCCCATGTGTTTGGTTTGAGTGTGCAATCAAGTGACTACCAACGTGAAGCTAAGCAAAGGTTGCACCTGTCATTCGAACTACTAAGCGATAGTGAACTTAGCTTGAAATCAACTTTGAGCTTGCCCAGCTTCGAAGTGTCAGGTGTGGTGCTATACAAACGCATTACCCTGATCATTAAAAACGGGCGCATTGCGAAGGTGTTTTACCCTGTGTTCCCTCCAAGTGAGAATGCGCAGGCCGTTATCGAGTGGCTTAAAAGGCAAAGTGAATAGTAAGCAGGCCCTAGGTTTTAACTCGATTGGACAACGGCAATTTTATACCCAAAATAAAACCATTGCCTAGTAACACTAGTACTAAACCACCGACGCTACTTAGGGTCCACAAATACCCTTCAAATACAGTTGATAAGGCCAGTGCTACGACCGGAAACATTACTGTGGCATAAGCCGCTTTGCTGGCACCGATGCGGCCAACGAGAGAAAGGTAAGCAGTAAAACCTGCAACTGTGCCTACAATAGCTAAGTAAAAAAGACTGCCAAGGTATTGGGGCTGCGAGTCCCAAGCTAACGGGGTGCCAGTAATTACTAATAAAATGGCCAAAAATAGGGCGCCGTAAATCATGGCGTAAGCACTGGTGGTAAAAGGTTTTAGATTTTTTTTGTAGTGCCTTACGGAAATCATGTTGCCTAAGGAAAATAAGAAAGTACCCAGAAAAGCAAACCCGATGCTGGTGAAATCGACCCCTTTACTTGAATCTCTTTGTAACTCTGGCCAAAACATTAAGCTAAGGCCAACAATACCCAGAAAACTTGCACCAAATATAGCTCGTGTAGGTTTTTCTCCCCAAAATATACGATTATTTATAACATTAAGTAGGGTGGCTGCAGAAAAAATAACTGACAATAAACCACTAGTAATAGCCAAACCTGCAGTATAAAAACACACAAAATTTAGCGAAAATAAACACAGGCCTTGGAGTACCATAAAGCCATGGTCTTGCTTGCTAGTGGTCTGTAAACGACGGCTAACCATTACCAAAGACATCATAATAGTTGCAGCTAACGCAAAGCGGTAGAAAACTGAAGTAAGCACTGGGACTTCGCCCAACTGAAATGGAATGGCGATCCAAGTAGTACCCCAGATAAGTACCGTAGATAAATATAAAAATTGCGTCACGCCGGGTCCTTTTGGCTAGCTTGTGGCCTTTAGTCTTTAAGGTCTGCTATTGGAGTAGAAAAGCTTTGCGCCATGTCCCACGGAAAACGAATCCAAGTGTCTTGACTCACTTCGGTAATATACAGGTCTACTGTAGCTTTACCTGCTGGCTTTGCATACACAGTAGCAAACGTTGCTTTAGGTACCATTGCTCGGACTGCTTCAGCAGTTTTACCCGTATCCACAAGGTCATCAATAAGTAAAAAGCCTTCACCATCACCATCAAAACCTTTGAGAAGTTTAAGTTGGCCTTGTTTACTTGCTTCAACGCCTGTTTCAAGTTGGCCGTAGCTAGAAATACATATTGTATCGATTAAGCGAATGTCTAGTTCACGGGCAATAATAGCTGCAGGCACTAGACCTCCGCGGGTAATAGCAATAATGCCCTTCCAGGGTCCCTGATCCAATAAGCGCCAAGCCAACGCACGGGCGTTTTGATGTAGTTCTTCCCAAGAAATGGGGTAGTCTTTATGGTACGCGTTACTCATGAGTGTTCCTGTGCTAAATACTGATTTTTAAGATTTACGTAGTTGTTAGCCATGTAGGTAAGGCTTGAGAGTTCGTGGTTGGTTAGTGCGCGTTTTTGCCTGGCAGGGCTGCCAGCATATAAAAAGCCACTAACCAGTCGCTTACCAGGTGTGACTAAGCTGTTAGCA
>CAJXEN010000198.1 GCA_913052465.1 uncultured Oceanospirillaceae bacterium | reverse complement strand
TTGGCTAAAGTATAGCCAGTAGAAAATAACCTCCACTGCAGGCTTGTTGATGCCCCCCGCATAGGTTTAAAATCAGTTCTATCTATACTCAGGAGAGACATCAATGTTTAGTGGTTCATACGTCGCTTTAGTTACCCCTTTTATAAATGGCAAGTTAGATGAGGCTGCTCTGCGCCGCATCGTTAACTGGCAGCTCGACAACGGCACTCATGGTTTGGTGCCCGTTGGCACTACGGGTGAATCACCCACCTTGTCTGAAACAGAGCACAAACGAGTGGTTGAAATCGTTGTAGAAGAAAACAATGGCCGAGTGCCCATTATCGCTGGTGCAGGTTCTAACAACCCCGTAGAAGCGTTAGCTTATGCGCGCCACGCCAAAGACCTAGGCGCAGATGCAGTACTGTGCGTTGCTGGTTATTACAACCGCCCAAACCAAGATGGCCTGTACGCTCACTTTGAATACATCGCCAACGGCGTCGATATTCCTATGGTTATTTACAACATTCCACCACGTGCAATTGTTGATATAGAGCCACAAACTATGGCTAAACTTGCGGCACTAACTAATGTAGTGGGCGTAAAAGATGCTACCGGTGATATTTCGCGTATTAGTTTAGAACGTTTGGCCTTAGGTAATGACTTCGCTTACCTATCTGGTGACGATTTGGCAGCTGTTGCGTATAACGCAGTAGGTGGCAATGGGTGTATTTCTGTAACAGCCAACGTTGCACCTAGCCGTTGTTCAGCCATGCAAACAGCCTGTCTTAACGGTGACTATAAAAAAGCAAAGCGTATTCATGATGAGCTTACACCCCTGCATGCAGCCATGTTTACCGAGCCTAGCCCAGCAGGTGTTAAGTACGCAGCGTCTTTACTAGGTTTATGTAGTGAAGAAACTCGCTTGCCGGTGATGCCACTAAGTGCAAAAAGCAAAGCTGTATTAGATAGCTTGCAGCATTTGATGGGTTAGGTGTTGCCCTTCGCTTTGCCAGCTTAGGATACTTAGTCAAAAGTGCTAAAGGGATTAACGAATCAAACCATATTGTTGGTCTAATACGTCTATAATCTCTTCTTTAGGCTGCTGGCTCACGTCCAGCTTGCGACCTATAATCTTCTGAGCAATATCGATATAAGTATCAGAAATATCTTGCATCACTTTCAAAGGCAGAGCATTGTTTCTTGCTAAAGCCTCGCGCTCTGTCATGCGCTGTTTGTTAAGTAATATATCTGCATCATCAAAATGGCTGAGCAGGAACTGCCTAAAACTCTCTTTAGAATTTTCTACCACTTTACCTGTTCTTAACGCTGCGCCGTCCCAAATTCGAGACGAGTCTGGCGTGCCCACTTCATCCATATAAATGAGTTTATCTTCGCCATTCATACCTTTTACATATCCAAATTCAAATTTTGTATCAACAAACACTTGATCCTGGGCTGCTAAATCTTGGCTTATCACTGAAAATCCATCACGCAGTAAGGTTTCATAACGGTTGATATCAGCTGGGGTAGAAAAATTAAAGGCTTTGTAATTAGCTTCTAAATTTGCCCGCGTAATATTAACATCATCAGCCTCTGGCACATCAGGAATGCCCTTAAGAATACCTTTGGTAGAAGGGGTAATTAGTAGTTCTGGCAAACATTGATCTTGCTGCAAACCTTCAGGTAGTGTGATGCCACAAAAAACTCGCTCTCCATTGGCATAAGCTCGCCACATAGAACCAGTAATATACTGGCGTGCTATCGCTTCCACCATTACCGGCTTAGCCTTTTGTACAATCCAAACTAAAGGGTGAGGTGTGTCAACAATATGGCTGTCTGCCAAGCCTGCTTCACGAAAACGAGCAAACCAATGGTTAGCCACGGCATTAAGCGCTGCACCTTTACCTGGCACACCTTGCAAGTCACCTTCGCCATGCCATATACAGTCAAAAGCGGAGATGCGGTCACTGATGACCATCACAGCTAAGGGAGCATCAGAAGCCACGTTATAGCCTTTACTGGCAATTAAACGTTTACTTTGCTTGGCGCTTAACCAATAAACACTCCGAACCTTGCCACTATGCACTGGCAAGTCTGTGGCAATAGGCAAATTATCATTGGTAGCAAGTACGTTACAAACAGCAAACATATAGTGAGTTTTCTAGGACAAATCAAAGCGGTATGTTACCTAAATTATTCGTCAGGTGCAGCTATTAGTCATTAAAACTGGCTATATTTTGTATCATCCTCATCACCGCTAAAATAGCTTCTCTGTTAGCTACTTGATGCAAGCCTGCTAGGTACCATTGAGTGGTGAGCTGGCCATCACCAATGCTGCGTGTCACTAAACCATATTTTGGCCCTTGTGACATAGCGGTCCAAGCAGGAAGAATAGTAATACCTTGGCTGTCACCAACAAGGGTTAGCACCGCCTCAGTCACACCTGCACTAATTACATTGCTGGGCAAAACATGGTGGCGGCGAAACACCAAGTCATATTCACGCCCCTGCTCTGGGTTTGTGTGGTAAGCCACATAGGGAAAATCGGCGAACATTTCTGGCAATATACAGGAGTGATGGGCCAATGGATGAGATCCAGCCATTAATGCTAACAGTGGATCTTGCCCCAAGTGAATACAATTAAAATCACTGGCAGGTGGTAATCCAGAAACCACTGCAATATCGATGGTTTGTTGGCGCAACGCAGACTCAGGATTTAAGCCCACGTCCGCAGCAATTTCAAGACCAATATATGGGTACTCCATAGCTAACCGTTGATACAGCTCAGGCAACCAGTGATGTGGGGCATAAGCCTCCAAACCCAAACGCACAGTGGTGGTAACACCACCACTCATGTGAGCTACATCTTGCTCAGCCCGTTCCAGTTCTGCCAACACCCTTCGCGCTGCAAATTGCACCCTTAAACCCGCTGGAGTGGCCACCAACTTTTTATTTTGACGACTATACAAGGGTGTATCTAACAACCGTTCTGCTTCACGGATGCGATGGCTCAGAGCAGATTGGCTCACCTGCAACGCAATTGCCGCAGCAGAAACGCTGCCCGCCACCTCTAAGGCTCTAATCATTTGTAACTGCCTAACACTCAATTTAATTGCCATAATCTTAGCCTAACCCTAACCTAACCTAAACAACTCAAATGCATGCATTTAATTCATACTTAACACCCGAATTATGACATTTACCTCAACAAATACACAGACTAAACTATAAAAAAAGCCCTCAAGAAATAACCATGACCTACA
>CAJXEN010000197.1 GCA_913052465.1 uncultured Oceanospirillaceae bacterium | reverse complement strand
TACCTTGAGTCACAATTAAACGGTTACGATCTAAATCTTTATCGACTACGTACCAAGCAGATTCATCATAATTAGCTAAACCACCTATACCCAAGCCTTGGCGCTGGCCAATAGTATGATACATCAGACCTTGATGATCACCAATCACATCAGCATCCACAGTTTCAATCTTACCTGGCTGAGCAGGCAAATATTGCTGCAAGAAGTCTTTAAACCGGCGTTCGCCAATAAAGCAGATGCCTGTACTGTCTTTTTTAGCGTGGTTAGCCAAGCCATGTGCTTCGGCAAGAATGCGCACCGCTGGTTTTTCCATGGCGCCGATAGGAAATAAAGTTTGGCTCACCTCTTCGGCACCCACGGCATGCAAAAAATAGCTTTGGTCCTTATTACCGTCGAGACCTTTAACCAGCTGGCAATTAAGGCCTTCACCTCGACGCTGCACATAGTGACCTGTGGCTATATAGTCTGCACCAAGGGTTTTTGCATAATCTAAAAAGGCTTTAAATTTAATTTCACGATTACATAGAATATCTGGATTAGGCGTACGTCCTGCTTTATATTCAGCGAGAAAGTGCTCAAATACGTTATCCCAATATTCAGAAGCGAAATTTGCAGCGTATAAATGGATGCCTAATGTTTCGCACACTGATTGAGCATCGGCTAAATCCTGTTTAGCAGTGCAATAGTCTGTGCCATCGTCTTCGTCCCAGTTCTTCATGAACAGGCCTTCAACGTGGTACCCTTGTTGCATTAGCAGTAAGGCAGAAACAGATGAGTCGACACCGCCGGACATGCCGACAATAACGTGTTTAGAATTGGATTCGCTCATAGTTTTAATTCAAGGTTTAATTCAACTGATAAACAGAATAGATTATCGCCATAATTTTAACCGAACCAAGCTCTCAAGCCTAGGCTTATGGGCAGATTCCAAGGATTTTTACCGATATGAAAACCAATGACCTTATCCTTGTGCAAGAAGCTGATTTTGATATTAATCAACATTACCAAACGTTGCTAAAAATAAACCCTGCAGGTACAGGTGCTGCGGTGCTATTTGTGGGTTTAGTGCGTGATTTAGATAATGCTAAAGTTGAGGCTATGGAACTTGAACATTACCCGGGCATGACAGAAACTTGCTTACAGAACATAGTGGACAAAGCCCATCAACGATGGGCTATAGAAGGCATTCATGTTGTTCATAGGGTGGGAAAGTTACTACGCCATGATCAAATTGTACTGGTAGGAGTAACTTCAAGTCATCGCAGTGATGCATTTGCTGCATGTGAGTTCGTGATGGATTACCTAAAGCAAGATGCACCGTTTTGGAAAGCAGAGTTCACAGAACACGGCAAACACTGGGTTGAAGCTAAAGAATCAGACCAGCAACCCAGCAAACGATGGTAAGCCGACTACTTTTGTTGAGGCTTGTGCATTTTTTCTAAACGCCATTGGCCCACATTAAGGCCTTTGAGTCTCCAGTGACCAATGGCTACTCTCACTAAGCGCAATGTTGGTAAATTTACTGCAGCTGTCATTCTTCTCACTTGCCTATTGCGGCCTTCACTAATACAAATTTCTAACCATTGCGTGGGGATAGCGGCTCGCTCTCTAATTGGAGGCTGACGAGGCCATAAGTGTTTTGTTTGAGCGCCTAACTTTCGCACCTTTGCAGGTTTAGTTGGCCCATCTTTAAGCACCGGCCCAGCGCGGAGGCGCTTGAGTTGGTCCTCATTGACTTCACCTTCCACTTGAACCCAGTAGGTTTTTTCTAACTTATGTTTGGGGTTTGATATCTGTTGCTGTAACTGCCCATCGTTAGTTAATATCATTAAGCCTTCGGAGTCGTAATCTAATCGTCCAGCGGCGTAAAATTTAGGCATTTCAATGTAATCTGATAAGGTAGCTCTACCTTGATCATCATTGAACTGGCTCAATACCTGAAAAGGTTTATTAAAAACGAGGACATTAGACACTCACGTATTCCTTATTTATTCTGTGGACATTTTATTTTAATACTGCACTAGAACTGTATTGGTTCTGTGAATTGTTAGAATTTTGTAAAATAACTACATGATTCCTAGGGCCTGCAGGCCCATTCAAGCTATAATACATCCCGACTACAAAAGCGTCTTCTATAGTCGTTTATCTATGCCTCAAGATTATTTTTAAGCATCCGGAGAACTCATGACTTATCAACACATCACAGTCCCAGAGCAAGGCTCTAAGATCACTGTTAACGCAGACCTATCTCTTAGCGTACCAAACGACCCCATTATCCCTTATATCGAAGGCGATGGCATTGGTTATGACGTTTCTCCAGTAATGCTTAAAGTGGTTGATGCCGCAGTAGAAAAAGCTTTCAATGGCAGCAAAAAGATTCACTGGATGGAAGTATACGCTGGTGAAAAGGCAACGGTAACTTATGATGCAGATACGTGGATGCCAGAAGAAACTTTGGCTGCGTTTAAGGAATTTAAAGTAGGCATTAAAGGCCCCTTAACTACCCCTGTAGGTGGTGGCATTCGATCTTTAAATGTTGCTCTACGCCAAGAGTTAGATCTCTACGTGTGCCAGCGTCCAGTACGATGGTTTACAGGAGTGCCTAGCCCAGTGCTTAAACCAGAAAACGTAGATATGGTGATCTTCCGTGAAAATTCAGAAGACATTTATGCCGGTATTGAGTGGCAGGCCGGCTCTGCCGAAGCCACTAAAGTAATTAAGTTTTTACAAGAAGAAATGGGCGTCACTAAAATTCGTTTTGACCAAATGTGTGGTATCGGTGTCAAACCTGTATCAGAGGAGGGCACCAAACGTTTGGTTCGTAAAGCCCTCCAATACACCATTGATAATGATCGTGATTCTTTAACCTTGGTTCACAAGGGTAACATTATGAAATTTACTGAAGGTGCCTTTAAAGAATGGGGCTATGAAATTGCCCAGCAAGAATTTGGCGCAACGTTAATCGGAGAAGGGCCTTGGTGTGAAATGACCAATCCAAATAACGGTAAAAAAATCGTCGTTAAAGATGTTATTGCCGACGCCATGTTACAACAAATTCTTTTACGACCAGAAGAGTATGACGTTATTGCCACATTGAATTTAAACGGTGATTATCTGTCTGATGCCTTAGCAGCAGAAGTAGGTGGCATTGGTATTGCTCCAGGAGCTAACTTGAGTGATGACATTGCTATTTTTGAAGCTACTCACGGTACAGCGCCTAAGTATGCTGGCCAAGATAAGGTAAACCCTGGTTCC
>CAJXEN010000196.1 GCA_913052465.1 uncultured Oceanospirillaceae bacterium | reverse complement strand
ATAGCTATGGCAGCAATAGGCCTTAAATCTCTTCTCATCGCCATAAGAGACAATCCAGAAAACCCACCAAAGCGACGCACCACATACCACACAGCGACAGATGCCATTGCCATCCGTGACACCACAGAAGCCCATGCAGCTCCATCTAAACCCATGTTTAATACAAAGATAAAAATTGGGTCCAAAATAGCGTTTACTACACCTGCAACTAATATCACTACCATCGATAATTTAGCCGCACCATGACTGCGCAATGCTGCAGAAGCAACAATACCTACCAACATAATGGGCATACTTGGTATGAGTATTTTTAGATAAGACACTGCCAGCTCTTGAGTATTTCCAGTCGCTCCAATTAAAGCAGTCAAACCATAGAGGTTAAGGTAAATAATACTTGCGAAGATAACAGCGAATACTACACCTACTATTAAAACATGGGTCAATAATTCGGTAGCCAGTTTAGGTTTTTTTTCGCCTAGCGACCTAGCTACCATGGCGCCACCTGCTATTGCCATACCGATACTGATGGAAGTCGTCATGAACAAAATCGTGCCTGCAAAACCTATGGCTGCTGCTAGCTCGTCTATTCCCAGCATAGAAATAAATAGCATATCGGCCAGGTCCACTACAAACAAAGCAACAAAACCTATAGCTGATGTTAACGACATAGTAACGATGTGTTTAGTCAAACCACCAGTAACAAACTTGGCCTGCTGAGCAGTCTTAGTCATGTTTTTTTTCAGCCATAATTGCTTCCATTCTTGCAGTTAGATCCTCTGACCAGATATCACGAAACTCTTTGATACTGGCAACGTAAGCCTCGTTATCAAAAGCTGGAATGGCTGGGTCATAGTGCTCGGCAGTATATAACATGCCCTTACCATCAATATGGCTGAAGGTATCTGTCATGCGCTGTGCTTGATCGCGGGTATACCCTAACGCTGTAATAGCAGAGCGGCCCATTCTTAGTGAGCTGTCATAGGTATCACGAACAATATCACGGCACCCCGCGTGCCAAAGATCATATACATGATTGCGGTCTACTGCCCTAGCAACAATATGTAAATCGGGGTAATGATGATGCACATATTTGGTTAGCTCAGTGATTTGGTCTTTGTCATCGATAGCAATCACAAAAAGCTTTGCGTCAGCAATACCTGCGGCGTGCAGCAAGTCTGGCCTTGTTGCATCTCCATAATAGGCCTGTACATCCAATGACTTAAGCATTTCCAATTGTTTCGAGCTAAAATCAATCACTGTAGGAGACATGCCACTGCCACGCAAAATACGGCTAACGATACCACCCACACGCCCATGTCCAGCAATAATAATACCGCTTTTCTCTTCTATTACGTCCATCTCTCGATCTTCTAACTCCGAAAAACGCGGCGCTATAATACGGTCATACAGAATAAATAAAGCCGGTGTCAGCAACATTGACAGCGCCACTATAAGCAACAATCGGTCTGCTAAATCAGCAGGAATAACCGCACTAGAAACTGTGAAAGATAACAGCACAAAGCCAAACTCACCCGCTTGAGCTAACCCTAAACTGAATAGCCATCTGTCCGATCCACCCAGTTTAAAAATAACAGCCAACACATAAAGCACAGCTATTTTTAATGCCATCAACCCAAGTGTAAGCCCAACAATAATGAACAGGTTATCAGACAACAAGCTGAAGTTAATGCCTGCACCAACAGTCATAAAGAACAGCCCCAAAAGTAAACCTTTGAACGGATCAATATTACTTTCCAATTCATGTCGATATTCACTGTTGGCCAATACAACGCCAGCCAAAAAGGTTCCCAACGCAGGCGACAAACCAACGAGTGACATCAGTAATGCAATACCGATAACAATCATCAATGCGGTAGCTACAAATAGCTCTCGCAACTGTGCAACTGCAATAAAGCGAAAAATAGGCCCTGTTAAATAAGACCCCATAACAATAACCGTGATAATTGCACTTAGGTTAACTAGAGCAACGCCCCATCCAGGCAAGCCATCAACTAGGCTCATGGAGGAGCCACCGTGATCTCCGCCTGTAACCGCTTGCGAATATGAGAGCGCTTCCACTAGCTCTGGTAAGGCCAACAAGGGCACCAAAGCTAACATTAGAATTACTGCAACATCTTGGAACAACAACACTGAAAAGCTAGACTGTCCACCATCACTTTTCATCAATCCTTTTTCACTCAAGGTTTGCAATACAATAGCAGTGGAAGACAAAGCCATCACTAAACCAATCGCTAAAGCAACAGTCCATACTTGGCCAAATAACATGGCAACAGCCATCACCGCCAAGGCCAAAAAGCTTAGCACGCATAGACCATAGCAGTTTTGGCTCTAGCTCTAGGCCTACCAAAAACAGCATCATTACCACACCAAACTCAGCAAAATGCTGAATAGAAATCACATCAACATGCAGCCAAGCTAAAAATGGGCTAATCACAATGCCTGCAATTAAATACCCCAGCACAGACCCAAGACCTAATCTCGATGCGATGGGAACTGCCACCACGCCTGCAATTAAAAATACAAATGCCAATAATAAAAAGTCAGTCATGCAGGGAGATTTCCTTAAAAGGGGCCAGTAAAGAAGCGCTGTTCTAAAACGTAGCACAAGGCCACATTACTATATTGAGCCAAAGTCATATGTAAAAAAGATTGCCTACATATTAACAGACCATCACCTTTTTACTGTGTAAGCATTTTTAAACACAGTGACTTTTTTACTTACACGCTTGTAAATAGCAATGGTCAATTAATGTTGTTAATGAGTGGTAAGTGTATTTTTAAAACACTAACTACACCCTTTTGACATTAGATAATACACCATGCCATATTTGAACGTTTGCCCGATTTTTGATGCACGTTGGGGACATCCTATTAGGACGCTATTGCAGCGGGAAAAGTCTTTAATAATTAAGTTACTAGATAAAATTCAACATATTTTAAAATTGTCACCGCCATTTTTACCCTATAGGTATGTGGGTCAGCCAGTTCGTTAGTAATGAACTGAAATACGACCAGTTAGATCATCTTGCCCCGCGAACAGCTCAGGAGAACACTCCACATGGTTGTCAGTTGTTTTTGTTATGTCCTACAATTTCATAAACATTTGATAGGGGAAGTTTCTTCGAATTTGTCACTCTTACCATTCTTTAAACTCACCTCAAAAATAAGCGTCAGGTGCGTTTCCTGTTGCCAGGTGAAGGTTGTAACTAGTCATGTCCACATCAATACTTGATGTTTTAAAAAAATCTGAGAGCTTAATCACTGAGCCACTTTTTTAAACATAACACCACAAGTCAGCCACGCCGTTTTTTGGCGCTGGCAGAACTTGTTTTGTTATGTACTAGCTCGGCTGTTTTACTTTTCTAAGGTACGGTTTTAGAGTTTCCCA
>CAJXEN010000195.1 GCA_913052465.1 uncultured Oceanospirillaceae bacterium | reverse complement strand
TTCGGGCACATGCATGTAATAGCATTCTGTAGGAGGTAATAAAGACGTGTCACCAAACCAGCATTCTACAGGTTCAAAACCATATTTCTGGGTATCGTTAATCGTTTGAAATGACTCCCTATATGTCAGGCCCAGTGACTTAGTGGTTAAGTATATAGTCAGTGCCACAAGCAGTGTTATTGTTAGCGGGTGTATTTTTCGAGGTCTAATCATAGTGCTTTCCTTAATGTATTGATGCAAAGATCTCTAATGGATGATAGCTTCTTCATTTTAGTGCTTAACGCTGTAATAAAAGGCAAGCATTAGCGAGTCCAGCCAGCTTAAAGGCACTATTGCTTTGCCTTGTTAGAATGTAGTTTGTTTGCAAGATTGCTACGTTAACAAAGCTTGCCGCTGGTAATGACTGATGTGATGCAAACAAAACAACCTCCGTATAACTTTATGTTTCACGGTGCTAAGTGAGCGAACTGAAAAGCAAACCAGATCCATATTGTTGTTGGCTGGAGCCACTTAACGCAAAAAATTAGAAACCGGCATTCAATGCCACCGAAACTATCAGGACCCTAATCATAGCAGGCTTGTACAATGGTGCTTGAAAGATCTGTAACCAAACGATGCCAACACTCTAAAAAGTATAGATGTTTATTTCTGTATCAAAAATTCATTCAGAAATAAGAACGGCAGACGCTCATTAACTTGAAAACAAACTATGGTGTGTAAATATACAGGAGTAACAGAATTAGCATATCGACATTGAACTTTGTCACCTCTATAAATGAACTTATGTAGGTAAAGCGCTATGCCAACAAACAATCCACTGTTATCTAATATGAGGTTTAACACCTACATACGTAACTGTAGGCCACGCAAAATGCTGCGAATGTGGCAAATGTACACTCTAAAAAATGACGAGACGAATACACCACTACACAGCCAGAGTTACGTTGAATTGGCGTTTTCCAGCTTTCCAAAGGTTAGTTTTAACTTATCAGCAAAAACTTCTTTTAAGGCTTAAACCATAAGTTCCTCTACCGCTACCCTTGCTTTGACTTACATCACTAGTAAATAACCATTTAGATTAGAACTGTTGTTGAACCACACGTTTGATAAACTCATTAGCGCTAGTTGAAGCATTAAAAGCCGCTATAAACGCTGCTAAATGTAAATCATCACCCAAACGGATGTTTAACACTCCCTTGCAGGATTTCTTAGCCACCATGCCTTGCTCATTACAAGGGTTATATACTAACGCCCATCACATTAGTCTGAGCAATTACTCTGTCATCACCTAAGGTTTGTAATACAAACAACAAGTCGCGCCAGCCTTCACAATGGCTGGTTCTGAACTTCAATAAGTCGGTAGCATTAGGGTCTAATAGTAAAAAATCTGCCTCTTTTCCAATTGCAAAGTTACCTATTTTTTCATCCATATCAAGCGCCTTAGCGCCACCTAAAGTGGCAAGATAGAAGCTTTGCTCTGGACTAAGGTTATTGCCTTTTAGCTGCTGCATTTTATAACTGTCGGCAAGGGTTTGAAGCATATTAAAGCTGGTTCCACCACCAACGTCTGTGCCCATACCTATTTTAATACCATGATTCTGTAACCGCTTCATAGGAAACAAACCAGAACCAATAAATAGGTTAGAGGTTGGGCAGTGGGCAATGGCAGAATCTGTTTGAGCCAACTGTTCACATTCGCTTTGACATAAATGAAGGCCGTGAGCAAACACGCTACGCTTACCTAATAAGCCTGCTTGGTCGTATACATCTAAGTAGTTTTTCGCCTTAGGAAAGAGTTCTTTTACCCACTCTATTTCATCGACATTCTCAGAAAGGTGGGTATGCATATAAACCCCTTCATACTCTGCTAATAACCGCCCAGCAGCCTTTAGCTGCTCATCACTAGACGTTGGCGCAAACCGCGGTGTAATCGCATATTGCAGTCGATCTACACCGTGCCAGCGCTCTATAAGCTGCTTACTTTGATCGTAACTAGATTGCGCAGTGTCCAATACATTTTGTGGTGCGTTGCGATCCATCATTACTTTGCCAGCAATAATGCGCATATTGTATTTTTGTGCTTCAGTAAACAATGCATCTACAGATTCTGGATGCACAGAACAAAATACCAAGGCTGTAGTAGTTCCGTTTTTCAATAATTGGTTGATAAACACCTTAGACACCGCAGCAGCTTTGACTGGGTCGTTAAAAGTTGATTCCACAGGAAAAGTATAGGTGTTTAACCACTCTAATAATTGTGCACCATAGGCCCCAATCATTTCTGTTTGTGGGTAATGAATATGGCAATCCACAAATCCTGGCACCATCAAGTATCTGCTACAATCTTCTACCTTAGACAGTTGTGTGCCTGTTAACTTTGCAGCCATAGATGCATAATTACCCATCTGGTGCACTAGGCCGTTTTTAATCCAAAGCAATGCATCTGGCTGGTAATCAACTGCTGTAGCATCCTTATCTGGCTCCCCTAAAAAATGTAACAAGGGGCCACGCATTAGACGTTCAGACATACTCTAGAATCTCTTTAATTGGGTTTTTGGGGTCTTGAGCGGTCAGGTTTTTATTACTAGACACATTGAATTTTTGATATAAATCCATCACCTGAGCTGCAATAGCAATAGCTACTTCCATCGGGTGTTTTCCACTAATACCATCCTTTCCCATAGGGCAGTTCAAGTGATCTATAGCACTTTGAACATAATTTTTAGCCGCCAATCTTTGACGGAATTTACGCCCTTTTGTTGCTGAGCCAATGACTCCCAAATAACTGGCATCACCACGATTTAGTACCGCTTGTGTAAGCGCTAAGTCTACCCCATGATGATGCGTCATAATTAAATAACAACTGCCTGCCAAACAATCTGCCACATGGTCTTGTGGATGCTCTTCATGCACCCCCTCCACTCCTAAAGGTAGTACTTTGGGCAACATATCATAACGGCTATCTACCCAAGTTAGTTGCACTGGCAATTGCGCCAGCAATGGCACTAATGCTTGACCAACATGGCCAGCACCAAAAACCACCACTGGCATTTTGGTAGTGCTGAACACTTCAAACATTAGGCTCACTCTACCACCACAACATTGGCCTAAACTTGCCCCAAGAGGGTAATCTATCATTTGTGTGGGGCCACCCGTGACTAACATTTCACGGGCTTGAGCAATAGCTTTGTACTCAAGGTGACCACCTCCAATCGTGTCAAACTGCTCACTTTTAGTAACTAAAATTTTACTACCCACCCCACGAGGTGAGGACCCTTGCAAAGCTACAACACTTACCAATACATAAGGTTGGTTGTGTTGTTCGTATTCCCACTGAGCCACAAGCCAAGTTTTCATGATGCTCCCCCCCCGTTATGAGGATCAATTGAGGCAGCTCCTGTAACCACAGACTTAGTTACCT
>CAJXEN010000194.1 GCA_913052465.1 uncultured Oceanospirillaceae bacterium | reverse complement strand
CGGTGATGCCGATGTATTCGTTGTGTATTGCCTACGCGAGTGACCGATTGTCGCCAGAACAAATTGTATCTGCTAGTGGCGCCATGGTAATGGCCTCTGGCATTGGTTTAAGTGTTGGTCCTATTTTGGTGGCTTTTGCTATGTCCCGCTTTGGCCCAGATGTTTATTTTTTGGGTATGGCAGTAGCATTTTTAGCGATTGTTTTAGCGGTGCTCAACAGCATGCGCTACCGTGAGGTTACCGCAGAAGACGTGGAAGATCAGTCACCCATATTAGCAGCTGGTATGATTGGGACACCTATCGCTGCTTTTGCAGCGCCAGATGCCCAGGATTATGCTGTGGCACTAGAAGAAGACGAATTAGAACAACTTGATGATAGCGAAGAGTGGACCCAAACACCCATGGCTGGGCCAGAAATCGCTACGCCAGACTCAGAAGAAACGCTAGAAGAAGACCATTATTGAGTTAGCACTTGATGGCTTAATCATTGCGCATTGGCTCATGTTAGTGATTTGGTTTCCATCAAAACTGTATAAATACTTATTATGCCCATTTGCAACAACATTCCTTGGTCAGTTGCCACTAAAATTCTGAACTATCAGATTATGGAGACACAAATACCTTACTATTGTGCTTAAATGTGCCAAGTTACAATTTAGCTCACTCAACGCCACCGTGTTTCGGCTGCGTATGCCATGGTTGGTATCCATATCATCTGTAACTCCTCGTCGTGGATGGGGTGATGCGTGGAGCATTACCTGATTTCCTTTAGTGTTTGTTTAAATCGACGCTAAAGTGGGCCTTGGTAGCAGTGCTGATTTATCACAGATTAGTGCACGTCTTGCGAAGGCGCAATCAAATTTAATTGCCGCTAAGAATAATTATTTGGATAGTAAAGCTATGTTTTATCGGATTGTTGCACAATGTCCAGATGATTTTTTTCCCCCACCCCAATTCTTCATTGTTACCTGAAAGTAAAAATCAAGGCTTAAACATAGCACTCAAAAATAATCCTGTTATTAGTGCCGCAGCCTACAATATTAATACCGCACAGAATCAATACGAATCGACTAAATCGTCTTACTACCCAAAAGTGTCGTTCGTTATTAAGGCCAATTTTGATGATAACCTAGATGGTGCTGATAGCAGTGTATTCGGTAATAGTGGGGAATCAAATAAAGTACTGGTCATGGTACGACTTTCATATAATATTTTTTCTGGCGGCAAAGATGAGGCCTCTGTCAAAGGGTCTACTTATAGGGTGAATGAAGCAAAAGATTTGAACCTTAGCGCACATCGCCAAGTAGAAGAGAGTTTTATGCTTTCTTGGAATGCTTTTGAACAACTTAATCTACAGAAAAAATATATCAAAATGCATATTAATGCAGCAAAAGAGACACAGCTAGATTGTCAGCAACAATTTCGTATTGGGCAACGCAGTCTGTTAGATTTACTCGATACTGAAAATGAGCTGCACCAAGCGTGCATCGATTTTGTAGGTGCGCAGATGACAGAAATTAGTGCTCAATATCGTGTTTTACATGCAATGGGTTTATTACTTGATTCTTTAAAAGTGGCACTGCCAGCATCTTGGAAAGGCTAAAAGTAATTTAAAGAAGCAATAATAATAAGTATTAGACAACGACTATTTTGCTAGTCCAAGTTATCTGTGATCGTTTTACGCACATTAAATAGATGATGCTCTCTTTCCGTAAATGGACACCATCAATGACTTAGCGGTTAGTCTAAACCAATAAACCCACCAGTTTGGTGCTGCCAGAGTTTGGCGTAAATACCACCATAGGCCAATAATTCTTTATGGCTACCTTGCTCGATGATGTTACCTTCATCAATGATCACCAAGCGGTCCATTGCAGCGATGGTCGATAAACGGTGGGCAATAGCGATCACGGTTTTACCATTCATAAGACGATTTAAGCTAGCTTGAATGGCAGCTTCTACTTCTGAGTCCAAGGCTGAAGTGGCCTCGTCTAGTACCAATATAGGTGCATTCTTTAATAACACTCTCGCAATGGCGATTCTTTGACGTTGCCCGCCAGAAAGTTTCACTCCTCGCTCTCCAACTTGGGCCATATAACCACGGTTGCCTTTTGGATCTTCTAGTTCATCGATAAATACATTGGCTTCAGCTTGTTTACAGGCTTCTAGCAACTGTGCATCAGTGGCATCTGGTTTACCATAAACAATGTTTTCACGGACCGATCGATGGAGTAGGGAGGTGTCTTGCGTCACCATACCAATGGCTGCCCGTAAGCTGTCTTGGGTAACTTGGCTAATGTCTTGCCCATCAATGGAAATCTTGCCACTTTCTAAGTCGTGGAAGCGAAGTAGTAAATTCACTAAAGTAGATTTTCCTGCGCCAGAACGCCCAACAATACCCACTTTTTCTCCAGCTTTAATTTGTAGGCTTAGGTTTTCGATAACGCCATGACTTTTACCATAATGGAAACAAATCTCATGAAATTCTATGTGGCCTTGGATAACAGTTAAGGGGGTTTGAGCATGATCCAACACAGTTTGGGGTTGGGAAATAGTATTCATTGCATCTGTTACGGTACCTAAACTTTCAAAAAAGTCGTGTACTTCCCACATTAGCCAATCAGAAAAACCTTGCAAACGAATGGCTAACGCTAAGCTTACGGCAATCATGCCTAAGCTGGCAGAGTTATTGAGCCATAAATAAATATCTACCGCTGCAGTAGCAAAAATAAGCAGGCTATTTAAGGTAGTAACAATGACGTCCATCCATGTACTTAGCCCCATCATTTGGAATACGTTCACCAAAAAGGAATTCATGGAGGACTTGGCGTAATCTGTTTCTTTTTGCGTGTGGGCAAACAACTTTACTGTACTAATGTTGGTATAACTATCCACTACTCTGCCGGTCATTACTGCACGTTTATTGGCTTGGTCTTCAGCGATACTGGCTAATCGTGGCAAAAAGTAAACCATTACCCCAGTAAATAGCACTAACCATATCGCAATAGGGGCAGCCATACGCAGATCGGTATTAGATAAAAGCACCAGCATAGAAAAAAGGCCCACAACTACGTAGGCAAAGGTATCGCACAACTTACCCACCACCTGCCTTACGGCAATTGAACCTTGCATTACCTTGGCAGCAATACGCCCCGCAAAATCATCCTGGTAAAAATCTAGGCTTTGTTGTAATAAATACCGATGGGCTAACCAACGCACGCGCATGGTTAAGTTTGGCAATAGGGTTTGCATACGAATAAGGTTGTTGAGAAGGCCTATAATCGGCACCACAATCACAACTAATATTCCCATACCCCAAAGGGTACTGGCTTGGTCTGTTAAAAATGTATCCCTATCTTGTACGCTGAGCCAATCAACCAATTGCCCCATAAAACCAAACACCATTACCTCTATAGCAGCGAAGGCTCCAGCCGTTGCAGCCAGTAAAAACATATAGCGTTTTATGCCATTG
>CAJXEN010000193.1 GCA_913052465.1 uncultured Oceanospirillaceae bacterium | reverse complement strand
TGCTGTCAATTCTAACAGCCTGCAAACGCCATTCAATAAAATACATTTGTTACTAGGCCATTTAAAAGGTCATTTAAGCAAAATATGAATTGATCTAATCTTCTCATTAGCATGCGATTAACTGCTAGGGCTATAAAAAACCCGTTAACTTAACGTGCTTACGTATTTTTTTAAACGGTCACACTGTCGTCATACTTTCGCATGTATAATATCGCTATAGACATATTTATCAAACGAAGTGTATTATTGTTTCTAACGAAAGCAATTGCTAGTTTGATATATTATTGAGTTCACTGAATATTATGGCTTTATCCCAACGGCAGCAGCGCATCATTGATAAATTACACGCCACCAATGGGGTGCTTTCCAGTATGGAAATTACGTCTATGTTTAATGTGTCTGTGCAAACTATCAGAAAAGACCTTAACGAATTAAGCCAGCTTGGCCACGTACGGCGGGTACATGGTGGTATTAGCCTGCCGGGTAATAACCACAATATTTCCTTTAGTAATCGCACAGTAATGAACCTTGCCGCAAAGCAGAGTATTGCCCGCAAGGTGGTGTCGTTGTTGCCACAAAACAGTAGTGTTTTTTTGGGTATTGGCACTACGCCTCAGCAGGTGTCTTTGGCCTTGTTAGACCACCCAGGTTTAACCGTGGTAACTAACAACCTTAACGTGGCCCTGACCTTAAGCAATAGCCCTAACATCCAAACGTATCTAGCCGGTGGTTTGGTGCGGCCTGGTGATGAGGATACGATGGGCCCTGAAACCACTGCATTTTTTAATAAGTTTAATATCCAATACAGTGTGTTTGGTGTGGGTGGTTTAAGTGCTAAGGGTCAGTTGCTCGATTTCTCTCCAGAGGAATCGAGTATTACTAGAAGTATTATTGAAAATAGTGAGACTCGCATACTCGTTGCCGACCACAGTAAAATTAATCGCTATGCCCCCGTGGTTACAGGAACTCTCAGCGATATTGATATTTTAATAATGGATTCTTTATCAGAACCTTATAAGCAGGCCTGCAAGGACTTTGAATCTGAAATAATAGAAGTTGGATCCAGCCCGGAATCTTTATCATGTTAAAAGTTAATGGAATATCGCGTAGTTATGGCGATTTAAAAGTTGTTGATAAACTCAGTTTTACAGTCAACGAAGGTGAGTTTGTTGCCCTACTTGGGCCTTCAGGGTGTGGTAAGTCGACTTCACTCAAAATGATAGCGGGCCTAGAGGCACCAGATGAGGGTAGCATCGAGTTAGATGGTACAGACATTACCCAGCTTTCGCCCGGTGACCGTAAACTGGCAATGGTGTTTCAATCATACGCCCTGTTTCCTCATTTAAAAGTGAAAGAAAATATTTTATTTGGCCTGCAAGCTAGAAAAGTACCTAAAGATGAGCAAAAACGACGTCTTGATTCAGTGGTTGAATTGGTAGGGCTAGGTGACCATTTACATAAAAAACCAGGGCAACTATCTGGCGGCCAGTGTCAGCGTGTGGCTTTAGCCAGAGCCATTGTTGCCCAAGCTAAGTTACGTCTAATGGATGAACCCTTATCAAACCTAGACGCGAAACTGCGCAACGAAATGCGTACAGAAATTAGAGCGCTGCAACAGCGGCTTGGCATGTCGGTTATTTACGTGACCCACGATCAGGTAGAAGCCATGAGTATGGCTGACAGAATCGTGTTGATGAACGACGGCAAAGTTGAGCAAGTTGATGTGCCCGAAGCCCTATACAGCAAACCCAAGACAATTTTTACCGCTCAATTTATTGGTAGTCCACCAATGAACATTATTGGGTCTGGTGAGCTTTGTCGGGGTATCCGCCCCGAGCATATCGAAATATCTGAAGAGGGTATGCCCGCTAGTGTTGTTAGTTGTGATTACCATCGTGCTTGCCGATGTTAGCACAGCGGGAGAGGACCAAAAATTAATCAAAATCTGCTATCCGGGACACGCAATGTTTGCGCCCCAGCAGCGATTAGCCGTTCGTTGGGCGTTAGAAAACGAACATAAATTTTCGATCTAATCTAAGACGTTTTTTTGAAGTTGAAGTAACTTATTAAAGTAACAAATAATAGTGAGGAATATTACCGATGAAAATACTATCTAAATACCTAACAACTGTTGGTGTGGCGTCAATCCTTGGATTGAGCACTGCAGCAACGGCGGCTACCGACCTGACCATGTACTATCCAGTGGCAGTGGGTGGTTCACTGACCAAAATTGTTGATGGAATGGTAGACAAGTTTGAAGCCCAAAATCCTGACATTAATGTCAATGCAATTTATGCGGGTAATTACAACGACGCACGAGTAAAAGCACTGGCAGCATTGCAAAGTGGCTCTCCAGCCCAATTGTCAGTGATGTTCTCGATTGATCTCCACGAATTGCGCAACCTTGAGGCTATTGTAGCGTTTGATGATGTGGTAAGTACCAATGAAGAGCGTGAATGGCTAAACAGCTTTTACCCCGCTCTAATGGAGAATGGCAAAGCTGATGGTAAAACCTGGGGCGTGCCTTTTCAGCGCTCTACTATCGTCATGTATTATAACAAAGACATGTTTCGTGCCGCTGGCTTAGACCCTGAAATGCCACCTACCAGTTGGGAAGAATTCATCAGCATGGGTAAGAAGCTAACCACAAAAGATGACAGTGGAACAGTTCAGCAATGGGGTGCAATGATCCCATCAACAGGCTATCCCTATTGGATGTTTGGTGCATTAACTAAACAAAATAGTGAAGTGTTAATGAACCAAGAAGGTACTGAAACTTACTTTGATAAGCCTGGTGTGGTTGAAGCGTTAGAGTATTGGCAGGATCTTGGTAATAAGCACGCCATGATGCCCAAAGGTATGATTGAGTGGGGCACTTTACGTCAAAACTTTCTTGATCAGAAAACGGCCATCATGTGGCACTCCACAGGTAACTTAACTACCGTTAAAAACAAAGCTAATTTCGACTTTGGCGTGGCTAAACTACCAGGCAATAAAGAGCTTGCCATGCTCGTTCACTCATTAGGGTTGAGTGCGTTTAGCCGTGCTGATGTTTTAGAAAGTACGAGGGTTCCCTTTTACCTGTATGTAGACGAATTTCAAAACTTCTCCACCTTGGCAATTGTAAACCTGCTTTCTGAACTGCGTAAATACAAACTTGGTGTGGTGCTGGCTAACCAGTACTTGGCGCAACTAGAAAATGATATACGAGACGCAGTGCTGGGTAATGTAGGTACTTTGATCTCTTTCAGACTGGGTGTGGTTGACGCTCGTTACATGGCAAAAGAGTTTTTTCCAGTGTTTGATTTTGACGATATTGCTAGGCTTCCAAATTATACGATCTACCTCAAGTTGATGATTGATGGGACACCGTCGAGAGCTTTTTCGGCGGAGACGTTACAGACCGAGGAGTATTTAGTGCGCCCTTTATGCAGACAGAAGCACATAACATAATTTCAGAATGTAGTGTCTGGGCTCAGATAAATGTGAGACTTTTAGAGATGTAAATCGGGTAACCTGTCTATAGATCAATCCACAC
>CAJXEN010000192.1 GCA_913052465.1 uncultured Oceanospirillaceae bacterium | reverse complement strand
TAAATGGGCCTTCAGACGGTACGTTGATGTACTTGGCTTGGGTGCTGGTTAATTTGGTGAGTACACCACCAAAACAGGCCACCATGTCGGCTGCTACTTCTTCATCTAGCTTTTTAGGTAAGATTCTTAGCCATAAGTTAGCTTGCTTTTCGGCTGGGCTTAAGTCTGCAAACTTGGCGTCCCATAGGTGCATTTGTGCTAGCACTTGGTTGGCGAAAGAACCATCCATAATACGTGACGGATGGCCTGTGGCATTACCTAAGTTAACCAGGCGGCCTTCAGACAATAGCAATATAAAATCACTCTTGTTGTGATCAGATGAGCGATACACCTTGTGTACTTGAGGCTTCACTTCTTCAAACTTCCAGTTCTCACGCATATAGGCGGTGTCGATCTCGTTGTCGAAGTGGCCAATGTTACAGACTACTGCACCATTTTTAATCGTCTTAAGCATGTTGGCATCACATACATCGGTATTGCCAGTGGTGGTTACGATAATGTCTGTGGTGCCCATCAGTAGGGTGTTGATACAGCTAATATCGCCAGTGTTGATACCATCTAGGTAAGGCGACACTACTTCAAAACCATCCATGCAGGCTTGCATGGCGCAAATTGGATCAATTTCTGTAATCTTTACAATCATGCCTTCTTGGCGAAGAGACGCTGCAGAACCTTTACCTACGTCACCATAACCTACTACAAGGGCTTTTTTGCCCGCTAAAAGGTGGTCGGTGGCACGTTTAATGGAATCATTTAAAGAATGACGACAGCCGTATTTGTTGTCGTTTTTACTCTTAGTGACGGCATCATTAACGTTGATAGCAGGTACTTTCAAAGTGCCCGCTTCCAACATTTCTTGTAAGCGGTGAACGCCGGTGGTGGTTTCTTCAGAAATGCCGTGGCAGTTAGCCAAAACTTCTGGGAATTGGTCGTGCAGCATGGTGGTTAAATCGCCACCGTCGTCTAGGATCATATTAGCACCCCAGTCTTTGCCATTTTGTACGATAGTTTGCTCAATACACCACTGCGCTTCTTCTTCTGTTTCGCCTTTCCAAGCAAATACAGGGATGCCAGCGGCGGCAATAGCAGCGGCAGCGTGGTCTTGAGTAGAGAAGATGTTGCAAGAAGACCAACGCACCTCAGCACCTAAATCTACTAAGGTTTCAATCAGCACTGCTGTTTGAATGGTCATATGGATACAGCCCATAATCTTGGCATTGGCCAGGGGCTTTTGTGCGGCGTATTTAGTGCGCAACGCCATTAATGCTGGCATTTCTGTTTCGGCAATGTCTATTTCCATACGGCCAAATGAGGCTAGAGAGATATCAGCAATTTTGTAATCGTTCATTAGCAAGGCTTCTTAAGGGTAAAAATCTTCGATGACTATACCCTAGTATGCTGAGCCTGCCGA
The DNA here is from genome assembly GCA_913052465.1 of uncultured Oceanospirillaceae bacterium. Classification (GTDB taxonomy): domain Bacteria; phylum Pseudomonadota; class Gammaproteobacteria; order Pseudomonadales; family Balneatricaceae; genus Njordibacter. The sequence goes on along the minus strand of CAJXEN010000192.1, from coordinate 2,216 downwards.
CAGAAAAACTGTGTTTTTTTGATCTATGCGATAAGTCTTGACCTGATTTTTGCTGCCTTTAATCTCTTCTACTCACTTTTATTCAGTTAGGCCCTGGGGTGTTTAAGCTTGGTGTTGGTCAGAGGCAGCGTTGTTAATAAGTTGATTAATTTGAAATGTTTCTAGAGACAATGTAAGCCCCTGTCCATGCATTTTGAAAGTTAAATCCACCGGTAATGGCATCAATATCTAACACTTCGCCTGCAAAATAAAGCCCAGGTACACACTTGCTTTCAAAGGTTTTAAAATTAACTTCTTTAAGTGACACGCCTCCTGCGGTGACAAATTCTTCTTTAAATGTGCTTTTACCTTGTACGTGAAAAACAGCCTGTGTTAGCTGGCCTGCAAGAGGCTCCAGTTGAACTTTATTGAGGTCTGCCCAGCGGGTTTCTTGCGTTATTTTTGCCGCCAAAACTAGTTTGTACCACAAACGTTTTGGTAGGTTAAATGGTGAAGACTTAAACACTGTTTTTTTAGACAGGTCTTTTTTTGAGGCTTTTAAAACGTCTAAGCAATCTTCAAATGATTGTTTTATAAAGTTAACTTCTATTTTAAAGGTATAGTTTCTTTTTGCTATTTCTACTGCCCCAAAAGCAGATAACTTTAAAATAGCAGGCGCACTCATGCCCCAGTGAGTAATGAGTAAAGGGCCGTCACTAACTAAATTAGTTTGAAGAATTTTAACGTCTACGTTTTCTACCACAACTCCTGGTATGTCTTTAATGCGCTCATCACTTATCTTAAAGGTAAAAAGAGAAGGCACCGCTTCAGACACTGTATGTCCCAAACCTTCTAAAAGGCTCCAAACTTTGGTATTACTACCTGTGGCTATGACTATTTTTTTTGATGAAAAGCAACCCTGCGAGGTTGCTAGCTCAAACAGGCCCCCTTTGTGGCTTATGGAGCTTACGCTGTGGCTGTACATCACCTCTACATGGTGCTTCTGTGCTTCGCTTAAAAAGCAATCAATAATGGTTTGTGAAGAGTTAGTTACCGGAAACATGCGCCCATCGTCTTCGATTTTTAATTCTACGCCGCGCTCTTCAAACCAGGCAATGGTATCGCCTGTCATAAACTGATGAAAAGGGCCTAATAATTCTTTTTCACCACGGGGGTAATTCTGCACCAACTCTGACGGAATAAACTCTGCATGGGTGACATTACATCGACCACCGCCAGACACCTTCACTTTACTAAGCCCAGTTTTTGCGCGCTCTAAAAGTGCTACTTTTAAGCCAGGTGCTTGCTCTGCTATGTTGATGGCAGCAAAAAAACCAGCTGCGCCAGCACCAATAACAATAATGTCTTTTTTAATCATAGTTAAAATCACAATAGTTTTGAAAGCTATCCAGATAGGGTAGAACAACCGAGGACATTTATAGCTAAGACTAGACGTTTATTGAAATCACGTTTGATGTTTTAATTAGCTTATCTATGATGATTATAGTCGCCTAGTTAGGCATCGGCAAATATCAATGTTGGATTTTTTTCCATGGCAGAGTATGCTAGAAGGGCAATAAAAAAATAGGAGTTCGAAATGGTAATTTACCCAGATATAGAAATCCAAAATGGGCGTTGCGTAAATTTACGCCGAGGTCACATGCAAGATCCCATCATTTATGACATAACCCCGCTTGAGGCTGCGCTGCAACATGTTGCAAATGGCGCCCAAGTGCTGCACGTGGTGGATTTAGACAATGTTATGCGGGGCGGCCATGACAATCACAAAACAGTGTTAGAAATTATTCAAGCAGTGGATGTGCCGGTGCAAGTAGGTGGCGGTATACGCACCATAGAAGGGGCGCGCTGGTGGCTTGAACACGGTGCTTCACGGGTAGTCATTGGTACTGCGGCCATAGAAGATAGGCATTTTTTGCACGAGTTAGGCATTCATTATCCAGGCCAAGTGGTGGTGTCTATTGATGCGCGCAATAATAAAGTAATGTGCCACGGCTGGACTGAAGAAACCATCTACTCGCCTTTAGAAGTGGCGATAGACCTACAAGACCGAGGGGTTGCCGCTATTATATTCACCGACATAGACCTTGATGATGACCACCCAGATGCGACCTTTGCCATGACCACTCAAATAGTAAACGAACTGCACATTCCAGTGATCTCAAGTGGTGCAGTGAAAACCTTAGACGATATTTCTACCCTGCGCATGCTGCCTAATA
>CAJXEN010000191.1 GCA_913052465.1 uncultured Oceanospirillaceae bacterium | reverse complement strand
ATTTCAACAATATTTCTAAGCTTATTTATTGTGACAAAGGTCGGAAGTCTTCAGTTTGATGAGTTAGAATGGGCGAGTAGGTATGAGTGAAGTCGAAATTATTCAGTTGGAAGCGGAGTTAACTATTGCTCAAGTAGCGGTGTGGCATACACGTTTTACGGACGAAGCTGTTTGCGCTAACGAGGTGATGATAGACGCATCAGCGTTAGTTAGGATTGATACTGCAGGGTTGCAATTATTGTGGGCGTTCAATAGAAGCTGTGCCTCAAGAAATGTGGCAGTAGTGTTATTTAATGTTCCAAAAATTCTTCAAGAGTTAATTTTGGTATCAGGCTTAACCCAAGAATTGGGTTAAGCCTGAATGTTTAATGATGTATCAATGACCTGTTAGGTTTTATCACCAATAGGTTAAGTAATTTATAGTGGAGTTATATCGATGACAAAAATACTGGCAGTAGACGATTCGGCGTCAATGCTCCAGATGGTGGTATTCACCCTGAAAAGTGCTGGTTATGAAGTGGCTCAAGCTGCTGATGGACAACAAGGGTTGGACATTGCCAAGAGCGAATCATTCGATTTGGTTTTATGTGATGTTAATATGCCGGGCATGGATGGTATTGCTTTAGTAGGGGAGCTGCGTCAGTTAGAAGCCTATAAATACACGCCAATTTTGATGTTAACCACAGAAACGTCGGTTAACAAAAAGATGTCAGGTAAAAGAGCTGGAGCCACCGGATGGATCGTTAAGCCATTTAATCCAGACAAGCTACTTGCAACCATTAAAAAAGTAATTCTTTAAGCCATCTTTTGGTGCGTTAAGAGTAGGCCTCTGGCAGTCAGTTTAGCCATTCAAATTTAGAATATCAAAGGGTTATGACATGAGCATTGATCTCAGCCAATTCCATGGAGTCTTCTTTGAAGAAAGCTTTGAAGGGCTTGAGGTCATGGAAGTATCACTGCTTGAACTCGATGTAGATAATCCTGATAAAGAACAAATAAATTCTATTTTTCGAGCGGCTCATTCTATTAAAGGTGGTAGTGGTACCTTTGGTTTTTTGCAAGTTGCTGACTTTACGCACGTCTTAGAAACTTTATTAGATAAAGTTCGTGATGGTGAAGAGTCAATTGATACCGATGGAGTTGAGCTTTTTTTGCAGTCAGTAGATTGTTTAAGGGGGCTGTTAGAGGCGTTACAAGCAGAAAAAGAGCCAGACATGCATCGAGCTAATCAATTGGCTGGAGTGCTTCAAGCGGTATTAGATGGAGGCACTTATGCTCAGAGCTCTAGCCTAGTAAAAGTGAACGCCATTACTGGTGAGCTTCTGGTGTCACAATCTACTGAAGTTGTTGATGATAATATTAATGTATTTGTTGATCAAACCTTAAGTTCCAGCCTTCAAGGAATAGGGTTTAAAATCTTTTTTAAACCCGAACTGGGGGTTCTCAAACGTGGAAATGACCCTATCCGTATGTTGCGAGAACTCGCAACATTAGGGCAGATAAAAACCACAATACACGATTCCAAATTGCCACCGTTAGAAACATTAGTAGTAGACAATTGCTATTTATCTTGGACTATTGAGCTTTTAACAGCCTGTGAAATTGGTGATGTTGAAGAGATCTTTGAGTGGATTGAAGACGAATGTGAACTATCAATTACACCCCTGTTAGAAGATTCAGCAGCTATTGTTAGTGGCCATTACCAGGATCCAAAAAGAGATTCCAAAATTAAAGATACAGCCAACTTGGAACAGCAGTTAGTCGGGCTCTCTGATAAGTCATCTGGTTTAAGTGATGCGCAAGCTACTAGCTACATCGAGCCCTCGGCGCCGCGCGTTTTAGACGAAGTTACTTCTGCACCAGTCAAAGAAAAGCCCTCGAAAATTGAAGCAAGTTCTATACGTGTCAGTGTAGACAAAGTAGATAGCCTCATTAATTTAGTGGGTGAGCTAGTAATTACCCAGTCAATGCTTGGCAGGCTAGGCGCTTCTGGAGAGGGGACTACCGAGGCACATATTGGCAATCTCCGTGAAGGCTTGGTGCAACTTGAGCAAAATGCTCGAGAATTACAAGATAGCGTAATGCGTATTCGTATGCTACCCATTAGCTTTACTTTTAACCGACTGCCTCGCATGGTGAGGGATATTAGTATTCAGTTAGGTAAACAGGTTCAGTTAGAATTGAGTGGTGAACATACAGAACTTGATAAAACAGTGATGGAGAAAATTAGTGATCCGATGGTTCATCTGATCCGCAATGCTTTGGACCATGGCATTGAAATGCCGGCACAGCGCAGAGCTTCTGGCAAGCCAGAACTGGGGACCATTGTATTAAATGCTTTTCATCAAGGTGTTAATATTGTTATCGAAATGATTGATGATGGCGCAGGCATTGATACCGAACGACTGTTGGATAAGGCGCGTAAAAATGGCCTTGTAGGCGAGTCAGAACAATTAACTCAAGAACAAAAACTAGACCTTTTGTTTTCCCCTGGACTATCAACAGTAGAAGAGGCGAACGACTTGTCAGGCCGTGGTGTAGGTATGGATGTTGTTCGACGCAATATCCAGGAACTCAATGGGTCTGTGGAAGTGACAACTAAAAGGGGAGAGGGTAGTACGTTTCGTATTCGATTACCTTTGACTTTAGCAATTCTGGATGGTCAGCTAGTGAGCGTTTCAGATCAAACTTATATTTTCCCACTGATGTCTATTTGTGAATCTCTGCAAATTGATATGGCCAAGGTCAATAATCTTGCTGGTGGTATTGATGTGTTCAACTTGCGCGAAGAGTATATACCAATCCTTTATTTAGATCGTCTATTTGGCCTGCACCAAAAATCTCAAGCTTTGCAAGACAGTCTTTTAGTAGTAGTTGAGTCTGAAGGGCAAAAAATTGGCGTAGTGGTCAATGAGCTGCTAGCCCAACAACAAGTAGTAGTTAAAAGTTTGGAACAAAACTATACCCGTGTTTTAGGTGTTTCTGGGGCCACTATTTTAGGTGATGGTACTGTAGCAATGATATTAGATGCGGTAGGTCTGTCTAATTTAGCGAGTAATCACATCGCTGCCGTTAAAAAAATGACTGATACAGCGGCTTAGAGGAATGTTAATGGACACTACGGAGCAGGAAGGTAGTAAAGTTTTAAATAAAATTACCCCTTTGCTAAACCTTCAAAAAGGACAAGGTTTAGCAGATGAGCAGCAATACCTCACTTTTTTAATGCAAGGTGAGGAATACGGTGTAGACATACTGAGTGTGCAGGAAATTAGGGGCTGGGGTCATGTCTCTCCTATTCCTAATGCTCCTGTATACGTTAGGGGGGTCATTAACCTGCGCGGAGCTATTGTGCCGGTTATAGACTTGCGCATGTTATTTGAATTGCCCCATCACCCCTATAATGAAAATACTGTAGTAATCATACTTAAAGTAACAACTGACAGGGTAAGTCGTACAATGGGCATCGTAGTTGATGCCATGTCTGATGTGTGCACTTTAGCTGCCACAGATAAACAACCCCCGCCTAATGTTAGCCAAGGTGTTAGTTATAAATTTATCGAGGGATTAACTGAAGTTAAGGGTAAAATGGTCGTGCTTTTAAGTAGCGAGCTGTTGTTAAGCTTAGCCAATAACCGGTAATCTGCTGCCATGATCCATGATCCATGATCC
>CAJXEN010000190.1 GCA_913052465.1 uncultured Oceanospirillaceae bacterium | reverse complement strand
CCAATAAATGCAACCTTGCTCATTTCTAGCTCCAGTTTATAAATAAATTAGTCCCCATTAAAGGTCATACAGCGCTCTAAAACAACCCTAAAAACCAATTAACCTATGGCTTAACTTTGAACCAACTCCTACCTAACTCAGACTTAGCAATAGCCTGCCTACCACGCCCATAGTGACGTTTTTAAACCCACCTATGCCGCTCTATTTGAGGCACTTATAATGAGCTTGCGTTAGTCTCTGACACGGCGCAAACTGCCGCCAATAATATTCATTTTGAGAGTTTATCTATCATGTCCTTACGCCTAGGCATCGACACTGGCGGCACTTATACAGATGCTGTCATTATTAATGAGCAAAACCAAGTACTCGTAGCTGTAAAAAGTCTAACTACACGACATAATCTGGCTATCGGCATCGGCGAATCCATTGGTAAAGTGCCTGCCGAATTATTGGCCGACATTGAAATGGTTTCATTATCAACCACCCTCACTACTAACGCTGTAGTTGAAGGCAACGGCGCCCCAGTTTGTGCCTTAGTGGTAGGCCTGAGCGAAACTCAAGTAAAGAAGAGTGGCCTTGGTGAAATCATAGACGACAGCTTAATTATCCGGTTAGCTGGCGGCCATGATGCCTCTGGTAGGCAAGTAGCTCCATTAAATATTACAGCCGCCAAAGCAGCTATTTTAGCCAACAAAGACAAGGTGTCTGCTTTTTCTGTTTCTGCTCAGTTTGGTGTACGTAACCCAAGCCATGAAATTGAATTACAAAATTTAGTAACCCAACTCACTCATATGCCCGTCACCTGTGGCCATGAACTGGCCACTAGCCTAGGCGCTCCACGCCGAGCCCTGACAGCCACGTTAAACGCACGCATGATTCCTTTTATTCAGGATTTAATAGAAGCTGTACAAACTATCTTGCAACAACTCAACATACAAGCCCCGTTGATGATTGTGAAAGGCGACGGCTCCATTGTTAATGCAGAGACAGCTCTTGTTCACCCCGTGACCACCATATTGTCTGGCCCTGCAGCGAGTGTCATTGGTGCCTGTGCGTTATCTGGCAGTCGTAATGCGATTATTGCTGATATGGGTGGCACCACCACAGATATTGCTATTGTTACTAATGGCCAGCCTGAACTGGCAAGTGAAGGCGCCCGTGTTGGTGATTGGCAACCAATGGTAGAAACTGTCAAAGTATATTCCATCGGTTTGGGTGGCGACAGTGAGGTAAGGTTCTATGGCGGTAGTATTGCTTTAGGCCCTCGACGCGTAGTACCCATGAGCTTATTAGCCCAGCAATACCCTGACGTACTCAAACGTATGCAGGCTCACTTGGATGACACACCTACCCCAAGGCATAACCGCTTTGTTACCCGTTTGGAACGTAACCAAGCCCTTATTAATCAGTTCACTCCTATAGAAAGCCAAGCGTGGGAAATGCTTGAAAACGGCCCTGCAGAAATGGAAACCTTGGTGTTTAAAAACCAAGATCTAGCTAAAGCTATGGCTCGCCTAGAACGCAAAGGCATGGTGATCTATTCTGGCTTCACCCCGTCAGACGCTGCCCACGTATTAGGCAATAGTAGCCACTGGAGTGTTGAAGGTGCCAAACTTGCAGCACAAATTTGGGCCCGTCAAATGCGTGTTCTTTATGGCTTAGGCAGTTGGAAAAAAGGTGACTCTGAAGAGCCTGCACGCAGGGTATTTACCCTAATGAATGATGCCATTTGCCAAACCTTACTCGAGGCTGGGTTACACCAAGAAAATCTCCTTAATGAAAAGCGCTCTAAACACCTAGCAGAATTACTGGGCAAGCTCATCCTTAAAAATGGTGAAAAAGACGATGGCGATGCCCTGTTTGGCATTAACTTTGGCAAAAGCCATCCAATAGTAGCTGTTGGAGCACCTGCAGCAACCTATTACCCACAAGCAGCAAAAAGCCTTAATGTAGATCTGATCTTGCCTGAATACGGCCACGTTGCTAATGCGGTAGGAGCGGTTATGGGCAGCGTTGTACAGCGTTCAGAAATCATTATCACCCAACCTACTGAAGGTATTTTTCGTATTTTCCACGGCGCAACACCCTTTGACACCACTGATTTAAAGGATGCATTCACTCAGGCTGAAGTCATCGTTAAAGATCAAGCTTATGCTCTGGCTAGGTCTGCAGGTGCTGGAGAAGTTGAGATTCGCATTCGTCATGATAATAAACACATCATTTCAGAGTTAGATGGTGAACTTTTTGTAGAGGCGAAAATAAGTGCTATTGCAACAGGCAAACCGTTATTAGACTTAAACGTAAATAGTTAAATAACGAAAAACGTCTGTTTAAAAGCATATTTAGTGGCCTGCAGCGATCTGCTGAAGGCCACGTTTAAGGCAACACATGGCTATGCAATAGCTCTAAAATGGCTCTACTGTTTATTATTTAACTGGGCCTCCTCGTCAACCCTTCTCACATTAGCTGCCAGATAACAGCAATCGTTTTCAACAATTAATTAGCATGCACATGCGCTGCCAACAAAGGCTCCAGTACCAACACTTATGTGTAACAACCCCCTCTAAATTTTTGTGTTCAACTTAGCTTTGTGACCCACTTAGCCTAATCAGTAAGTCCTTAGGATAGTGATGCACACAAACAACATCAAAATCACATGTTTTTTGTTAGCCAAGTTTAAATTATTGTTATGTCTCCAAATACTAAAATTAAATACATGTGTACAGAAAATCTATATAAATACTAATTCACTTAAAAAAAGCCACATAAATTAATACTTGTATACAAGTATTAATTTAGCTAGTCTTATGTCTCAATTCTGAGTTGATATATAATGATGATCGGAACACCCTCAAAAACAGTCCCACTGAGTTCTACTGAAGCTAATCCAAGGCTGTCAAACGAACACATATTGCAACATTTGCGCCGCCGTATTTGTACTTTGCAACTGGCTCCCGGTGCTCGATTATCAGAGGTGCAATTAGCCCAAGAATATTACGTTAGCCGCACTCCCATTAGATGGGTATTAAATCGCTTAGAAATGGAAGGCTTAGTTAATACTCGCCACGGCGCAGGTAGTTATGTAACTGATGTAAATTGGCAAGAATTACGATCCATTTACCACTTACGTATTAATTTATACGACACGGTAATAAGCCTAAACCATTATTCAATCAGCGAAAATGACCTTGTGTGGTTACAAAACTTTCAACGCACTGTTGAAACTAGCCAATGGAATAACCAAAGCTTATCTGAAGCGATCATGGATCTATTCGAGTTTAGTAGCACCTTGGTAGACGACCCTTATCTGACCCAATTTACCAGCCAACTTTATTTTAATACCACCCGCTTTTGGTGGTTATTACATTCCAGTAAAGATGCGTTAGATAGAGAACAAATAAGCTTACAAGCAGAGCTTACTCAACTCATTGGGGCCCTTAAACTGGGCCAAGTTGATGTGTACTTTGCTATTAGAAAAAGCTACCTAATCAACAATTATCGTAAGCTTAAACAGCTTTACCAGGCCAATTGGGGGCTAAAAAACACCACTAGTCCTACCAATTTAATGGAAATGCTAGATGAATAATAAAACTTTAGGTGAACAATAGTGATACTAGATCAAAAATGGTGATTTTAGATGAAAAATGGTGACCTGAGATGAAAAATGTAACGTTGAATTTTA
>CAJXEN010000189.1 GCA_913052465.1 uncultured Oceanospirillaceae bacterium | reverse complement strand
GTTTTGTATTTGTCATAGTTCCAGTATAGGCAGAGTTTGCCAATATTTTTTCAAAGTGATGTCGTGCACTGCGTGCTCTAGTAAAAATGCCCATCATAGTTTGACTATCACCAGAAGCAACAGCCGCCCTCAAATTTGCTAACCCATCAGTAAACTGATCTAAGGTTTTAAGACAGGCATCACGGTTGGCTATAAATACGTCATGCCACATGGTTGGGTCACTACCTACAATACGAGTAAAGTCTCTAAAACCTCCCGCTGCGTAGCGAAAAATGTCTTTGTTGTCTGTATTTGACGCTAACGTGTCAACTAATGAAAAGGCCAAAAGGTGTGGTAAATGACTAGTTGCAGCCAACACCTCATCGTGCCTTTCAATGTCCATCAATAAAATCTCACTACCCACACCTGACCATAAATCAGCTAAAACCTCTATGGCTTGCGGATGGCTGGCAGCTAAAGGAGTAATAATGAATTTATGATCAACAAATAAATCTATATTAACCGCATTAATGCCACTGCGCTCAGACCCAGCAATGGGATGCCCAGGTACAAAACCTGGTGGAGGCATGCCAAACACGTCGTAGGCTGCAGACACAATGCTACCTTTTACACTACCTACGTCGGTTAACAGCGTATGGTCGTTTATGTGTGGTGCCACTTGGGCCAGAACCCTTTCCATAGATTTAACAGGAACAGCCAACACTACCACATCCATTTGACCGATAATGGCGGCTAAGTCGATCACTTGATGGTCGATTACGCCTTGGTCCTGTGCCTGCTGCATACTAGCGTGATCTAAATCATAGCCCCACAGCTGATGCCTTTGAGTGCGCTTTAAGGCTAAAGCCAAAGAACCACCAATAAGGCCTAAACCTAGTACTAATACTTTGCCATGGCAAAAGGGCTTAAGCGACTTAGTTACCAGACAATTCGGTGCTATTTCCGGTGCCATTTCCGGTGCCATTATAGTACCGCCTGCGGATAGGAACCTAACAAGCGCACTTCTATTGAGTCTTGATCTAGGTCTTTGAGCACTTTTTGAACATTGATGTCACTATGATGGCCTTCAAAATCAATATAAAACACATAACCCCACGCCCCCTGCCCTGAAGGCCTAGATTCAATACTTGTCATGCTCACGCTATGGCGATGGAAGGGCTCCAATATATTATATAAAGCACCAGGCTTATTGCGAGCCAACACCAATAAAGAAGTTTTATCTTGCCCTGAAGCCGGTACTGCAGTGTGACCAATAATCAGAAAACGTGTCGTATTGTCAGGTTGATCTTCAATGTTTGCATGCTCAACATCTAGCTCATACAGCTGTGCTGCCATGGTGCCAGCAATAGCCGCTACCTTACCCACATCTACCCCAACCTGTTGCGCCACCCGCCTAGCAGCTTCTGCATTACTGCTCACTGCAAAGCGCTCTGCCTGTGGCATATGATTATCCAACCACGAACGACACTGGGCCAAAGATTGAGAATGGGAGTAGATACGCTCCACTTGAGATAAATCTGTGCCTTGTTTCACCAATAAATTTTGGTGAATTCGCATTTCCACTTCTCCAGAGATCACCAAGAAAGAATGACGAAAGCTATCTAAGGTATTATTAATCATACCCTCAGATGAGTTTTCGATAGGAACTACACCATAATGAGCGCTTTTAGCTTCTACTTCACGAAACACCTCATCGATAGAACCTAAAGGCGCACTAATCACCGAATGGCCAAAGTGTTTTAGTGCTGCAGCTTGAGTAAAGGTGCCCTGTGGCCCAAGAAAAGCAATACGCATAGGTTGCTCATGGGCCAAGCATGCTGACATTAACTCACGAAAAAGGCGAGCCATCTCTTCATTACCTAACGGACCTTGATTACGCTCCATCACCCTGCGCAGTACTTGCGCTTCTCGCTCCGGCCGATAAAACACTGCGTCTTGGTTGCCTTGATGCAACTGTTTAACTTCTGCAACTCGCTGTGCACAAAATGCCCGTTGATTGATAAGGCTTTGTATTTGTTGATCAATTTTATCAATATCTTGGCGCAGTTGGCCAAGTTCTTGTTCTTGTGTTGATGCCAGCTTGGTCATAGCTATTTTAAGCCCAGTGTCGTGTTTCAAAGTCTTTCATAAAGGCGACCAGCGCATGCACCGCCGCTAAAGGAATGGCGTTATAGATACTTGCTCTCATGCCACCCACACTGCGGTGGCCCTTAAGATTAAGCAAACCATTATCTTGTGCCTGCTGCATAAATTGGTCATTTAAGCCTTCATCTGCCAATACGAAGGTCACATTCATTTTGGAGCGGTTAGCGACACAAATGTTATTAGAGTACAACTGACTTTCATCTATTGCTTGGTATAGAAGTTCTGCTTTAGCCGTATTTATTTCAGCCATAACTTCAAGACCACCCTGTTCTAACAACCAATCAAATACCAATCCAGCCAAATACCAACCATAAGTAGGCGGCGTATTGAGCATCGAATCATTAGCCGCCTGTAAAGCATAGTTAAAGGGATTAGGTGTGGTGTTAGAAGCACGACCCAAAAGGTCTTCTCGAATAATCACTATAGTGAGCCCAGCTGGGCCAATATTTTTTTGAGCTCCCGCGTAAATAACACCAAACGCAGACACATCAACTGGTTCTGAAAGGATGGTTGATGACATATCAGCTATAAGTGGCACATTGCCGGTATTAGGCACGTAGTCAAACGACAAGCCACCGATAGTTTCATTAGGGCAATAGTGCATATACGCTGCATCTTTACTCAACTTAAGATCAGCCTGACTAGGCACATAACGGTAGCCATTAGACGCAGTTGATGCAGCTTCAAATGCAGTACCGTAAGGCCCCATAGCAGCTATGGCTTTAGCAGACCAAATGCCAGTATCGATATAATCTGCATGGGTTTTAGGCCCCAACAAATTCATAGGTAGTAAGGCAAATTGAGCCGTGGCGCCACCTTGCACAAACAACACTTTATAGTTGCTTGGTATACCCATCAACTGGCGTAATTTAGACTCAGCATCTTGCGCCATAGCCATATAGTCAGGGTGTCGATGACTAATTTCCATCACCGACAAACCACGACCTTGCCAGTCTAACATCTCCGCCTGCGCCCGCTCCAACACTGCCGTAGGCAGTGCAGCAGGACCTGCACAAAAATTAAAATGCCGTACGCTCATTAACAACTACTCCTGTTCTGGCGCATCCGTGGCCGAAGAAGCCTCATCAGTGTCCACGTTAACGCCAGCATCAACCTGCGTGTCAGAGCTATGCGCTGCAGACCCTTCAGCATCTTGCTCGCTATTTTCTTCTGCACCCTCTTCCATACTTTCAGCAACACGCGCAACCTGCACTAACTTTTCGCCCTCTTGTACCTTTATTAAGGTGACACCTTGAGTATTACGACCTAATACAGAGACTTCACTAGTTCGGGTGCGTACTAGGGTACCTTGATCACTGATAAGGATTACTTCATCACCATCAAACACTTGAACTGCTCCAATTAAAGCACCGTTACGTTCAGACATTTGAATAGCGATAACACCCTTACCACCACGACCACGCACAGGATAATCTTCATTTCGGCTTTGCTTGCCATACCCATTTTCACTAGCGGTGAGTATACGACCTTCCGCTTGAGGCATGATAAGACTAATCACAGTAGCGCCTTCTGCAAGGCGGATACCACGCACACCACGAGCGGTACGACCCATAGGACGTACATCGCCTTCATTAAAT
>CAJXEN010000188.1 GCA_913052465.1 uncultured Oceanospirillaceae bacterium | reverse complement strand
CAAACCCACTCGCTGCATTATGGCTAATACTTGCTCTCGTCTTTGGTCAGCGTTTAAGTCGGTATTGATGATGAGCGGTTCTTGTAGAATATCACCCACTTTTTGGCGTGGATTTAATGAGCCAAAAGGGTCTTGAAATACCATTTGTACAGTTTGGCGTAGTTGTTTTGCCACTTCTTTTTTATTGGCATTGGCTAAATCGATGCCATCCAAACTTAGCTGGCCAGCTGTGGGTTGCTCTATAAGGGTAAGTAATCTTGCTAAGGTAGATTTACCACAACCAGACTCACCTACCACGGCTAAAGTTTGTCCAGCATAGAGATCAAAACTTGCACCAGACAGTGCCTGTAAGCTTTGATTAGCTTGAAATAGACCTGTTTTAACACTGTAGTACTTGTGTAGGTCTCGTGCTTGAATTAAGGCTTGCTGGGTCATGATACTGCCTCCGTTTGGATAACAGCTGTGGTGTTTATCGGTAGCGGATAGTGACACAGCACACCTTCACTTCTGGGCGCTGGTTGCGAGTGACATAAATCTTTGGCATGTTCACACCTGGGGCTAAATAGGCAACCTACTGGGCGGTCTAACTGACCAGGAACCACACCTGGAATAGCATTAAGGGTTTTTCCTTTGGCATATTCTGGCAATGCGCTAAGTAGTGCCTGAGTGTAAGGGTGACGTGGGTTATTGAATAACTCAGTTACCGGCCGTTGTTCTACTTGTTGGCCAGCATACTGCACTACCACACGATCCGCAGTTTCAGCTACTACGGCCATGTCGTGGGTAATAAGCACCAAGGCCATGCTGTTAGCTTGCTGTAATTCTACTAATAGTTCTAGAATCTGGGCTTGTATGGTCACATCAAGCGCTGTTGTGGGTTCGTCAGCAATCAGTAACTTAGGTTCACAGGCGATCATCATAGCGATCATTACCCGCTGGCTCATACCACCAGAGAGCTGGTGTGGGTAGGCTTTAAGCCGTGTTTCTGGGGCAGGAATACCTACTTTTTCCAATAGTTCTATGACCTTATTTTTATGGCTACCTCGGCTGCCACCAAAATGCTGAGCTAGCACTTCGCTAATTTGGTATTCCACACTAAAACAAGGGTTTAGGCTGGTCATCGGCTCTTGAAAGATCATACTAATGTCTTTGCCAATAATAGCCCTTCGCTGCTTAGCGTTCATGGTAAGTAAGTCCTTACCATCGAAGCTCATTTGATCTGCAGTAATGGTAGCAGTCCATGGTAATAATCCCATAAGCGCCAGCATAGCTACAGACTTTCCAGAGCCAGATTCACCCACTATGGCTACAATGTCACCAGCATCTAAACTTAAACTCACCTGATCCACAGCCTTTAATGACCCATGGGCAGTAGCAAACTCTACCGTTAAATTAGTAATTTCTAACAAAGCCATGATTAAGATCTCTTTAACTTAGGATCTAGGGCGTCACGCAAACAATCACCCATTAAATTGATTGCTAACACTGCCAGTAATATGGCAATACCAGGAAAGGTAACCGTCCAAGGAGCGCTTAACATGAGGTCTCGATTTTCTGCAATTAAGGTACCCCACTCTGGTAACGGTGCCTGTGCGCCCATACCTAAAAAACCTAACGCTGCAGTGTCTAAAATAGCAGTGGAAAAGCTCAATGTGCCTTGCACTATTAATGGCGCCATGCAATTGGGTAGTATACTAATAAACATTAACCGCATTGGCCCAGCACCTGCCACTTTACTGGCAGTAACGTAATCTTTATTAAGTTCGGTCATGGTAGATGCACGGGTTAAACGTACAAAAGATGGCGTATAGGTAATGGCGATGGCAACCATGGCATTAAGTAAGCCTGGGCCTAAAACGGCCACTAGTACTAAGGCCATTAACAAACCAGGCACTGCCATTATAGTGTCCATGATGCGCATGATAATGGTTTCTACCCAGCCACCTCTGAAGCCTGCCACCAGCCCTAATAAAACACCAATAGAGGCCGACATTAATACCACAATACACCCAGCGATGAGGGATAAACGAGCACCATGGATGATTCGAGACAGCATATCTCGGCCAGCATAGTCTGTGCCTAAAAAGAAACGCATCTGCCCACCTTCCATCCAAGCTGGTGGAATTTCGGCAAACTCTCGGTATTGTTCGGTGGGTGAGTGAGGGCTAATCACATCAGCTAATATAGCCATTAGTACCACACCAATAAGAAATACCAAACCGGCTACAGCAGTTTTATTGACACTAAAGTAAAACCAAAATTCACGCCATTGCTGGCTGCGCACAGAGTAAGAAGTTGTCGTTGTTGAGGAGGTCATGGTTCTAATTCTCAGTGCAAAATACGAGGATTGATAAGACCATAAAGCAAGTCTACGGTGAGATTAACCACCATCACACACCCTGCGATGAGCAGCAGCCCACCCTGTACAGCAAAATAATCTCGGCTAAATACAGAAAAAATGATCCACTTACCTATCCCAGGCCAGCCGAATATGGTTTCTGTAAGAATGGCCCCTCCAAGCAATACTGCTACTTGTAAACCAATCACGGTGATCATGGCATTACGTAATGCGTGGATAGCAATAACACGCAAGGGAGAAAGCCCTTTGGCCTTGGCGGTACGAACATAGTCTTCACTGAGTACTTCTAACATAGCAGAACGAGTTTGGCGTGCAATCACAGCCAAAGGTATTGTGCCCAGCACTATAGCGGGCAACACCAGATGGTGTAGAGCAGATTTAAAGGCACCTTTTTCGTCACTCAGCAGGCTATCTATCAGCATAAAGCCAGTAACGGGTTCTACCTCAAACAAAAACGATAGCCGCCCTGACACTGGCGTAAGGTTTAAGGTGTTAGAAAACAGAATAATAAGCAACAAACCCCACCAAAATATTGGCATTGAATAACCTGCTAAAGAAATACTCATAATACCTTGGTCTATCCAAGTACCTCGCTTAACAGCGGCAATAATACCTGCAGGGATACCTAAAATAACGGCAAATAAAATGGCGCAAATAGCTAATTCTGCAGTAGCCGGAAATAGTTCAAAAAACTCCTCTGCTACAGGCCGGTTAGTGATGAGTGAAGTGCCTAAGTCACCTTGTAACACGTCACCCACGTAGGAAAGATACTGTTGCCAAAGAGGTTGATCCAAACCCAACTTGGCCATCAATTCGGCGTGCCGCTCTGGCGACACACCTCGCTCACCAGCCAGAACTTCCACAGGGTCACCAGGCAGCGCTCTAATAAAGCCAAAGGCCACTAAAGTAACGCCAAAAAACACAGGCACTAGCACTAGCAGGCGTTTGAATAAAAACTTAAACATAGACACAACTCAAAGGTAGGGGATTGGGGAATACCAAAAGATAAGAGGTTAGGCTAAATGGCTACGAAGGTTTTAGGCCAACACAGCCATTGGGTCTAGCAACTCATAATGAGTGCAATGTATAGACTATGAAAGGTATAGACTACTTAATATCAACACCATCATAGAAGATGTGGCTGCCTAAAGGATGAACCTTAAAGCCGGTCACTTCTTTACGCACTGGCTTAAATACTACAGAGTGAGCGATTGTTACCCAAGGCGCTTCTTCTTTAAAGATAACCTGTGCTTTTTCATACAAAGCAGTACGTTCAGCTTGGTCAGTAATTTTTTTAGCTTGACGTAACGTGTTGTCAAACTCTTCATTACACCAGCGTGCACGGTTACCACCACTCTTAGCTGCATCACAACCTAACAACACATACATAAA
>CAJXEN010000187.1 GCA_913052465.1 uncultured Oceanospirillaceae bacterium | reverse complement strand
TGCGTTTTGGGTTTTTCTACATAGGGATTAGGGAGCCTTTTAATTGAGCATCGTCCACTAATGGTTCAAGTAGATCCCATAGCTGTGGGCAACCTTTGTTAATATGCCCTCCATTGACCATTTTCACTTGATTCTTGGTGATTCCGTGGCTTTGCCAGCTGTGGCCGTTATCATTTAAATTGTGGATCAATGGTAGTGCTCTATCTAACGCTTTGGCAAAACGAGCATCAGCACTTTCAGCGGCCTCAAATTCGTGCCACAGGGCTACGTATTCATCTCCCATGTTGTTGGGCAACATCCCTAAAATTCTCTGCGTAGCTGCAGCTTCTGCCTCTTCATGTGCGCTGCCTACGGCCTTATAAACAATTACGTCACCAGTATCAATTTCACATAAATCATGGATCAAAAGCATACGCAGTACCCGGTTAATTTCAATGGGTTGTGCGGCATAATCTTTAAGCATGAGTGCTGCTAAAGTAACTTGCCAAGAATGCTCAGCCGAATTTTCGTAACGTGCCATACCCAAAGGACGGGTTTTTCTAAGTACAGATTTAAGTTGGTCAATTTCTTTCACAAAATCGATGATTTGTATGAGATCTTGCACGTGTGGTCCTTAGCTGTGTTTTTGAGAACGGGTAGGGGCCATTGGTCTAGAGGCCACCTGTGTAGAGCAAGCCTATGGGTTAATCTGACGGTCAACCCATAGAGCAAGTTTATGTTGCATGCTGGGTTGAGAAATTTGATTATTTGGAAGTGGCTGGATAAGTTTATCGTGTACAAGCAGTCGGTAAATATATTCTATCTTATTGGCTGCAGAATCAGTGGCTTCAAACTGCGCAACACCACGTTTATTTGCATAAACTGTCCCTAGAGTGATGGCTTTTTTTAGCAGTTCTTTTTCATTCTTGAGTTTTTTCATCGTCCGTTTTGCTCCAATAGATTAAATTTACAGTTCTATTTATTTACTGCAGTATTTAGCCACTGCTCAAATTGCTGCTGCGGTAAAGCGCCGTTGAGTTGATCTATTACTTTACCATTTTTAAATACCATCAGGGTGGGAATACTACGGATTTTGAACTGAGCCGCCAGCACTTGCTCGGCTTCAGTGTCTACTTTCACAAAGCGAAGTTGACCAGCATGTTTCTGCGCAGCTTGCTCGAATACCGGTGCGAACCCAACACAAGGACCACACCATGGAGCCCAAAAATCTACCACAACAGTTATATCACCTTTAACAAGAGCATCAAAGTTAGCGCTGGTGCCAGTTATAGGTTTGCCAGAAAATAACGCCTGCTTACACACACCACAGCTAGGGTTTTCTTTAACTCGGTCGGCAGGTATACGATTATTTTTTTGGCAATGGGGGCAGCGGCTGGTAACAGTAGACATCGGTTTAGACTCTATTGATTAGTAAATACGAAAGAAAACTAGGTTATTCTAAGGTGATGGCGAACGCTGCCATTTTCAATGCTGGGGTATGGATTTATTCGTAAGTACAGTGATAGGCCGTCTGTAGTAATACTTTTACTTCAAAGCTACTATTAGCTTCAACTTCAAATTGGTCACCGTTGGTAAAGGTGTTCCAACTTTGGGTTCCAGGTAATTTAACTTCAAGCTCTCCATCTATGATGGTCATTACCTCATATTGGCTAGTACCAAAAGTAAATACACCTATATCCATCACTCCTACTGTAGTGCTTAGGGTTTTGCCTTGGAAAGCGATTGATTTAACATTGTCATCGAAATAAGAATTGACTGAAAGCATGTAATGGTTCTCTTAGTGTTAGGTAAAAAACAATATCTTGCCCTATTTGATGACTGAATCATAGGTTTGCTGATTGAATCACAGGTTAAATGGAGACTATCCTGCGAGGTTTTCAAAACCTTTGAGCACGTTAACAGTGTTGGTGCCTATCTCTTCCACAGCATAGCCTCCTTCCATAACAAACAGGGTTGGTAAACCCATGCTGGCGATGGTCTTGCCCATATCAATAAAGTCGTCACTTTTGAGTTTAAAAAAGCTGATAGGATCGTTTTCAAACGTATCTACACCTAAAGAGATCACTAAAGCATCAGCTTCGAACGTGTGTATTTTGCTAATGGCACGGATCAAGGCTTGGTGCCATAAATGATAGGGTGTACCTCTTGGTAGAGGCAGATTAAGGTTGAGGCCTAAGCCTGCGCCTTTACCTGTTTCATTGGCAAACCCTAAAAAATATGGAAAGGCTTCCATTGGATCACCGTGAATTGAGCAAAATAACACATCACTGCGCTGATAAAAAATATCTTGAGTGCCGTTACCATGATGGAAATCCACATCCAAAATAGCGACTCTATTGGCGCCATCACTGAGAAGCTTCTGTGCGGCGATAGCTGCATTGTTAATAAAACAATATCCACCATACTGATTCTTTGACGCATGATGTCCGGGTGGCCGACAAAGAGCGAAGGCACTGCCTTCACCTTTTTGGATGAGGTCTGCTGCAGAAAGTGCAACATTGGCAGAAGCCCAAGCAGCTTGCGCCGTACCCTCACTAATACTTGTTTCTCCTGCTAAGCTATAATAACCCAGTTGACCTTCGATATGATTGGGAATGTGTAAACCAGGCATGGAACGAGACGGCCAAATGTTGGGTATCGCTTCGCCCTGGTTACCTGTTAGCGTCCAACGTTGCCAAATACTGTCTAAAAAGGTCAGATAACCTGTGTCATGTATGCTTTCTACACAGCTGCGTGGCCACTGCGTGGGACTGACTATTGCACCTAATTGTTGAAATTTAATAGCAGCCAACACATAATCTGCTCGTTGAGGGCACTCAAAAGGCGTGACCAATTGGCCACCAGTGAGCTCTGTTTTGGCATTACGTAAAATGTGGTCTGGCGAATAAACAGTTTTCATAACGGCAGGCTTTCAATTATGCGGCTAGGTTGGTCAGTAATTTGGCAGCTAACTTAGCGGATGGGTTGGTAGTTGTGATAATAGCGGTAATATGTCCTTTAAGTCTATGACCAACTAACGCATTCGCATTCGTGGTTTTGTGCAGCGAGTGCTGGCTTAGCCCAAAGTGTCAGTTCAAGAGTCTACAGCAGAAAAATAGCGTTGAAATGCTAGTGCTAAGGCCCCCAAGATTAAGCCCCAAAAAGCGCTGCCTATGCCCCACATGGCGACACCAGAAGCGGTGGTGACTAAAGTGATAACGGCAGGTATACGTTCTGCTTCAATAGCCAATGAAGTGTTAATGCTACTACTTATGGTCCCCAGCAGTGCCAAACCGGCAATGGTTACTACCAGTGCTTGGGGTAAACTGTTAAATAAACCAGTCAAACTACCTGCAAAAACACCTGTAGCTACAATAAATAAACCAGCCCAAACTGAAGAGCGGTACCTTTGCTTTGGGTCGGTGTCCACGTCGTTACCCATACAAATGGCTGCCATAATAGCAGCAAGGTTAAACGCAAAACCACCAAACGGTGCTAGGAGGATGCCGGTGATGCCTGTCCATGTGATCAATGGCGCAGCTGGGGCATCGTAGCCATGACTGCGCAATACCACTATTCCAGGCACGTTTTGTGAAGCCATAGTGACGATGAATAGGGGGATGGCAACACCAATCGCTGCAGACAAAGACCACTGTGGTGTGGTCCAAATGGGGCTAGAAACTTGTAAGCTTAAATCTTGCCAAACAATTAAGTCTTGTAAGGCTGAAATAAAAGTACCTAGTGTTAAGGTCAGAAGGGTAACAACACTCCT
>CAJXEN010000186.1 GCA_913052465.1 uncultured Oceanospirillaceae bacterium | reverse complement strand
TGCTTTAGAATTGGTGGTTAAGAACCCACATTTAATTTTTACAGATTACAATTATCAGAAATGCTTTCTATAGTAGTGCAGTCTTCTCTTGCCAATTTAGGGCCAGTTTGTTGATGCGGGAGTAGCATCCATGTAAAAGAGACCATCTATGAACAATTTAAAACAGAAGCAGAAACCCTGGTGTTCGCAAATAGTATAAAATACGGTTTGTCAGCAATATTATGGAAGAGCAATATCGATAGAACGATGCACCTTTCTAAGCCAAGTGAGGCAGGAATAGTATGGGTAACAACATGGCTCCACAGAGATTCACACACACCTTTTGATGGTATTAAACAAAGTGACGTAGGACAAGAAGGTGGCTTTACAGGTCTGGATTTTATTGACAGAAGCAAAAAACGTATTTATTTCCTATGATGTGAAAATAAAACTAAATATTTAATGCGGCAATACTAAAATGAATATGAATTTAGATTTAAAAAATAAAAATGCCATAGTCTGTGGAGGCACAGCAGGTATAGGAAGAGCAAGTGCTATGCAATTAGCAGCTATGGGAGCTAGCATTACCATAGTCGCTAGAAATGAAGAGAAGCTAAAAGCAACGATAGCTTTGTTACCAAAGCAAGGCAATCAAACACATGCATACTTGCTAGCAGATTTTACAAATCCAGCACAATTGAAAGAACAAGTAACTGCTGCCGCTTCTAAAAAAAACTACCATATTTTATTAAACAATACGGGAGGCCCAAAAGATGGACCTATTTTTAGTGCAGACACATCAGAGTTTATCAACGCTTTTTCCATGCACTTAGAATGCAATCAAATCTTAGTACAAGCATTGGTTTCAGGAATGAAAGAAGATGCCTATGGAAGAATTATCAACGTAATATCGACTTCAGTAAAACAACCTATTGATGGTTTGGGGGTAAGCAACACCGTTCGTGGCGCAGTAGCCAGCTGGAGTAAAACCCTAGCCAATGAACTTGGGCAATACGGCATTACTGTTAATAATGTATTACCAGGATTTACTGTTACAGACCGTTTAGCAAGTATTATTAGTAATGCAGCAAAACACTTTGATGGCTCTGAAGAAAAAGCCATCGAATTTATGAAAAGTAGCGTGCCTGCTAAGCGTTTTGCTCAACCTGAAGAGGTTGCCAATGCGATTGCATTTTTAGCTACTGACGCTGCTGGCTATATTAATGGTATTAATTTACCGGTTGATGGTGGAAAAACAGCAAGTTTGTAACATTAATCCACCGTGAGATTTTTATTGGCTGGCACCAGATTAAAAATGATCTGTACAAAGAGCTGTTAAATATGGACCTACTTTCTCAACTATTAGATCCTCCCATTAATGTGCTCCCCCAAGATGGCGAGGCCAATTACCACGGTGTTGTGCTAAACCTAGAGGATGCAGATTATTTTTTTAGCTGTTTGCTCAGTACCATTGAATGGAAAAATGATGAGGCCATTATTTTTGATAAAAAGGTGATCACAAAACGTAAAGTGGCTTGGTATGCCAGCCAACCCTTTGCTTACACCTATTCGAAGATAACTAAATCAGCATTACCTTGGACCACTGAATTGCTTAATTTAAAGCACAAAGTAGAGGCTATCAGTGGAGAAAAATTCAACTCGTGTTTACTCAACCTATACCATACTGGCGATGAAGGTATGTCTTGGCATAGCGATAACGAAAGACAGTTAAAGCAACAAGGTGCAATTGCTTCAATGAGTTTAGGTGCAGAGCGTCAGTTTGTTTTTAAACATAAAAAAAACCAACAAACTCATGGTTTAGTGCTACAACATGGAAGCTTGCTAGTCATGAAGGGAACTACTCAAACGCACTGGTTGCATCGCTTACCACCAACTAGGAAGGTAAACTCTCCAAGAATTAATTTAACCTTTAGAACCATTATTACTGATTAGCTTTGACGCTTTGGCGCTGAATTTTAGCCTGAAATTTAGCTCAAAACCACCCCAATAAGATGGCATTTATGTGGTTAGTCTTCCATGTCCTACCTAAAGTAAATCACTATTGAATTAACAATCTTGGTAACCACTAGCCAAACAGGTGTTAGACATCTTTTGTAACTTAGCTTTGTCAGAAGCATTCATTTCACTAGCGAGCGCCTTTTTATTTTGGTTACCTAAGTCATTACCACCATAAGCTGCGATGTTGTGCCACATATAGGCTCGATCAATGTCCATGGTCACACCATGTCCATTTTGGTACATTACCCCTAAGTTAGTTTGCGCCTCTGCAAGGCCCTGCCTAGCGGCTAAGGCGTACCATTTTACAGCGGTTTCATCGTTCTCTAAAACTCCTTGGCCACTATCGTACATAACACCAAGGTTAAGCTGAGCATCTTCATCCCCCTGCTCTGCTGACAAGGTATACCACCTTACGGCTGTCTCATTATCCTCGGGCATGCCTTCACCATTGTCATACATTGTACCCAGACCATATTGGCCGGCAGCATCACCCTGCTCTGCTGCCAACTTGTACCACTTTATGGCGGTTTTGGGTTCTTGTGGCACACCTAAGCCAAATTTATAGAGTGCCGCAAGGCTATTTTGAGCATCCACGTTGCCTTGCTCTGCCAAAGGTACCCAGTGCGCCAGTGCAAATGGGAATAGACCTTTTTGAAAAGCCCTAAACCCCTCATCGTAATCAGCAGCAACCGCTACACCATTGCCCAATAGCATTGAAAAAGTGATTACAGCTATTAACTTGTCCATACTCATCTGCATTTTCTCATGTTAATTTTTATTGTTGGCAGATGAGTATACATAACTGTGTTCGATATTGTGCCAGATAGTTGACTTAGGCAGTCTAAAAATAATGTTACTTAGATATTTATATAATACTTTTCAGGTATTTATAAGCCCCTAAGTTATAACTGCATTTTATTCTAAAACAACATAACTAACCGTTTCTCTAATTTACCTTACCCTGCAAAAGGCTTGTATGCAGTTAAGCTGGAATCAATGTATTAGGCTGGTGCTCAAAGGGGTATTAACCTGTGGGGGATGACTTTTAGCTGCTACCGTAATGTATATTTTTAACTCTGCATAAAGTAAAACCAGATACTGGTCCATCCACAGCACTTGACCAGGCTGTTGAACAAGCTGCTCTTCTAAACGGTTGATAGCCATCCAAATAACGTCTTCAGCTTGGCTTACATATTGTAAATTATAAAGATTAAGTGCCAACAACTGCGCCGATGTTGCCAACCAGTCACAGGATACCTCGTTGTCTATATTGCTATGAGACAGCAATATTTCTGCAGCTTCAAAAGCGCACCCCAAATGTGGAATTGCTTCTTTCCACTGCAAATGGTCATTGTAGAATTGCCCTGTGTCAAACCCGTCTTGACAAAATTTAAGGGCTTTTTCTGTATTTACAGTCAATTCCTGTTTATGGGCGGCGCATATAAAGCGTAATTTCATCAGTGGTTTTCCTTAACAATATTTCAATATCACAAATCTTCGACACTCATGTAAGTGCCAACAACGGGGTAAATCTAACACTAATTAATAATACCTTCAACACTATTGATAATCATTATCATTTGCATTAAGAGACCTTTGCACGATTGAGGAGCATCAGCCGTGATGTTTTTCACGTATATTTTTTGTAAAAACTGCAAAAACCGCCCGATCTTCACCTAATTAATGCGTTATAGGTCAATTTATAGGCCTATTCCCATTTTTTAGGCACAACTACACTGTCGTATCGACAGTCCTCTTTTAATATTATGCGCCACACACATCAATTCAAACC
>CAJXEN010000185.1 GCA_913052465.1 uncultured Oceanospirillaceae bacterium | reverse complement strand
AGTCTGTATAGCGGCAAAGAATACATGCTTGTGTCACAACAAAAGTCATACTATATCCTTTTTAAAAATTGTAAAAATGATGGCTCAGGGCCAAATCAAAGAAATTTCCACGCAAGATTTGATCAGTTATTTTTATTTTTAATGGCAGCTTAAAATCAGCATATATAGTATCGTTTCAAAACTATATTATTGTCAATGATTTTATGTTTTATTGTTTTTTAAGGAATGGAAAATAATCACTAACATTCTTTTTGAAGTATTAAGATGCTTGGGGGAGAGAACTTGGTACTTGTTGTAGATTATAGAATCAAAAAAGCCCACAAATGTGTGGGCTTTTACAGAAACAATCATTTGATATTATCTGTTGAATAAAACGTAGATTACTGCGACGGAGGCTAAACCAACTAACCCATTACTGCCTAATGTTTCAACAATGCCTAGGACATTTTCAACAACACCGACACCTACGAACGCCACGTTGGCGCCAAAAATTACTTCTAAAACAATAGCAAGAGCAATAAGTGCAATGCCTGCTTCAGTTAATTTTTTAATACTAGTTATAATATTATCAATCATAATTTGCCTCTTAAGAGTTTGTTATTATTGACCCTAGCTAAGAATTAGCGTTTGGCCGAGGACATCATATCAATATGTCTAGAATATGCAAATAACTGCTACTCACTAGTAGTCATGTAGGCAGCTATATAGCAATGTGGTGTGGTGTTACTTTCATAATGAATCCAAAATGATAAGTGGACCATTTGTAGCGTTGGCTTCATCAGGTTCATGGGTAGCTAACAACATGGGAATATGACGCTGCTTGGCTTGGGTGAGCAAAAATTCACGCATGGTGTGCCTTAGTTCTAAATCAAGTTTGGAAAATGGTTCATCTAGTAACAGGGCTTTTGGCTGTGCTAATAGAGCACGCATAAGCGCTACTCTGCTTTGCTGGCCACCAGATAATGTGGCTGGGTTGCGGTGGTAGAAATCTTGCAGCTGAGCTTGCTCTAACGCTTGCTCTATTTGTGCCCGTCGTCTTTTTACGCCAACCACATCAGAGCTTAGGCCAAAGGCTAAATTATCACCCACAGTTAAGTGTGGAAATAGTAATGGGTCTTGAAACAAAATGCCTATTTGGCGCTCTATTACTGGCGTATGTGTTATTTTTAGGCCATTTAATAGCACCTCTCCAGTAACACTAAAATGAGTACTCAAGTGCCCACCAATGGCATTGAGGAGGGTTGATTTTCCCACACCTGAAGGGCCCATTAAGCAAGCCACTTCTCCGTTAGCAATTTCTATGTCAACAGGTGAAAATACACCCATACTCTGCGCAGTGGTGACACTGAGTTTTCGCAATAATAAACTCAAAACAATATGCTCATCATTAATTGTCTTATTAACACTAATTCTCTGATCATCAATAATTCTCTTGTTTTTTCAATGCCATCAAACGAGGCAACAGCAAGGCAACGGTATATGCCAACAACGGCACCAAAGCTTGCAGTAGTCCATAAACGCCCACCAAACGGCGATCTGCACCTGAGGCTAAACTCACCGCTTCGGTGGTTAGGCTTTCAACTCGGCCCGCGCCGATCATTAGCGTAGGCAAGTATTGGCTAATGGACACGGCCACACCGATGGCCCATGCCAATAATAATGGCCTTATTAATAAACTAAGTTTAATACGCCAAAAACAGTGCCACCAAGAGCGGCCAAGGCTGCTAGCTACGTGTAAATAACGCTGGTCCAACGCTCGCCAGGAATCTACCAAACTTAACATAGTGTAGGGAAATACAAATAATAAGTGGGCCCAAATAACGGTGACCATGCTGCCATTTAGACCAAGGCGTAAAAAACCCACCTTAAGGCCGTATAAAAATGCAATTTGGGGTACCAATAAGGGTAAGTATATAAACCATAGTGTTAATCGATATAAATGGCCACCATATCGGTCTTGCACTTCTAACCACGCTATTGAAAGTGTTAAAGCCAAACCACTACTAAAAAACGCCATAATTAAACTGTGCTTTAAAGCTAAAGGCACATGTGTTGTTAGCTGCAACCAATAGCTAAATGACCAACTTGTAGGTAAGGCATCAGGAAAAGACCAGCGCCACGTCATAGACCATACTGCCAGCACTACCAATGACAACAACCCTAATATTACGGTAATAGTTAAGGCTGTTGTTAACACGCCAGTTAATGTGCTGGTAACCACTCTAAGCTTGCTTGCATCGCCGACACTTTGGCCACGCCCCCTGGCCTGGATTAGTACCTTGTTAAGGTGTATTACCATGTGCACACCTAATTCCCACAGTAAAATACTTACCGCAATTAGAATGCCCAAAAGCACTGCAGCAGCAGAAGCTGGCAATAAAAGCTGCAGATTAGTATCGTTATACCAGCGCATGGTGGCCAACGCTAGGGTGGGAGGGTTGTTAGGTCCTAACATTTGCGCCATATCAACCGTAGAAAGAGAATAGACCAGCACCACCAGAACCGGTAGACGAATCAACTGGTATAGCTGAGGTGCAATAACTCTGCACCAAGCAGACGTATGGCTATAGCCCATACTTTGGGCTAAGGTGAGCTGTCGAGACACGTCAATTTGTTTAAGGGCAACAAGGATAACCAACCACAAAAAAGGCAGTTCTTTAATTACCAGTCCAAACAGTAGGCTCAGCCCCCATAAGTCTTGCACAGTGGCCAAGTTTGGGGGCAGTTCCCACGCGGTTAGCCAAGGGCTAAACAAACGAGCTAACCACCCAGATGGGGCTAATAGAAAAGCTAGTCCAATGGCTATAGCAGCATGAGGGGCTGCTAAAATAGGCACCAATATAGGTTTTACAAAAGGTTTCAATTGACTTAAAAAAGACTTTTTTTGTGAGTTTTGGTAGACCCAAGCGCTACCGGACAATGCCAAAATTAAGGATAAAAAAGTAGCACCGAATCCACTTACAAGTGACAACCTTAAACTTGTGATGAGGCCCGGAAGTTCGAATAACCGGTGCCAAGCAGCCAAACTGAAGCTATATCGCCCAAGGGCTTGCAAAATACCAAACGCAGCCCATAGTGTTTCTCCTAGACCCACTAACACAGGCGCCAAAATGCCAACTGCTAAATAACATTACTGACTATATCGTTGGCTCCAGTGTCGCTTGAGTTGGGTAGTCCAACTGGCGTGAGGTTCAAGTAATGTGGGACCTAAATCAACCAGAGTAGGCAAAGCTTCAGAGCTAGGTAACGCGGCAAAGGCTTGTGTCTGTTGAGCGTCTAGCTTGCTTGGATCTAGTACTGAAAAGCTGCCTAATACGTCTATATTTTGCATGTGTGCTTGGGTTTCTGGTTGCAGTAAAAAGTTAGCTACTACTTTAGCCCCTGCAATATGGCTGGCATTGTAGGGAATGGCTATAAAGCTAATGTTGCCTAAGGTACCTTGGTTGGGGACAAATACTCTTGCACTTGGGGGCAACTGACCACTGGCTATACCCGCAGCTGCGGCAGCTGGGTCAAATGCCATGGCAATATCAAGTTCGCCATCACTAAGCATTTGTTGCTGTATAGACTCATTCTCTGGAAAGCTTTTACCTGCCCGCCACAAATGGGGTTTGATGGCATCATACCATTGCCATAGGGGTGCTGTTGCTGTTACAAATGACTGTTCCGTAACAGGCTGCTGTAACACGCTTGGATCAGGTGTTAACTCTATCAAAGCTTGCTTCAAAAAGGTCGTGCCCATAAAATTACTGATTACTGGGTGGGTTAGGCGTCCAGGGTTGGTTTGTGCCCAAGTGAGCATT
>CAJXEN010000184.1 GCA_913052465.1 uncultured Oceanospirillaceae bacterium | reverse complement strand
CAGTACAACGAACTGATTGAAGCTTTAAATAGCTTAGAGCAAGCTATTGATAAAATTGATAAAGAAACTAGAGTGAGGTTCAAACAAACTTTTGACACAGTTAATGAAAGTTTTAATGTGTTATTCCCTAAAGTCTTTGGTGGCGGGCGAGCGTCTCTGGAACTCACTGGCGACGACATGTTAGCTGCAGGTGTCATGATCATGGCGCAACCACCCGGTAAAAGAAATAGTAGCATTCATCTTTTGTCAGGCGGAGAGAAAGCTTTAACTGCCATTGCTTTAGTTTTTTCTATTTTTCAGCTAAACCCGTCACCTTTTTGTATGCTAGATGAGGTAGATGCCCCTCTAGATGATACTAATGTGGAGCGCTACTCGCGTCTCGTTAAAGAAATGTCAACTCAGGTACAGTTTATCTACATTAGCCATAATAAAGTTGCTATGGAAATGGCTACTCAGTTACTAGGTGTCACCATGCAAGAAGCAGGTGTTTCAAGGGTTGTAACTGTGGATGTCTCTCAGGCAATTAATATGACAGAGAAAATGTTGCCTTTTTAAAGATTTAATTAGGTTATATTTATTTTTTTTTATTGAATTATATTTGTGTTGGTAAATAAGCCTATAAAAACAACACCTAAAGGTATTATATCTATTATTTTGGGGGTATAGTCTAGTTCGTATGCTCGAGTGCTGTGCGGTACCATAATAATATATAATATTTTCAAGATCGGTAATCTTATGATGTTAACAACTTGGTTATTGTTGTTTGGCGGTTTAACTGTGACTGCCATCGTTATAGATGGTTTGCGGCGTATGTTTGCAAGCCACGCTGCATTAAAAATTGATATAGACGAAACTTTGTGTGGCCTACCTCAAGTAGAATATAGTAGCGAGCTACCTAATGGAGGGGCGCGTATTGTAGCGGCAGAATCCATAGCCGTTGGTTCTAACAATGATGATGTTGACCTAGAGTTGTATGTCGATGTTGATCTAGATCCTATGTTACTCGAGTTAGAGCCTATCGCAGTTGAAGACCTTGCGGTTGAACCTGGTCTAAATGTGCAGTTTGAAGCAGTGGGTGTGATGCTGGAGAATGTAGTCGCTGAGGACCTAGTAGAGAATGGCGAGCCAGTTCTTGAAGATGCTGAACTAAACTGTGGCACATCCCTCATCTTAGATGCCCCTGATATTGCATCTTGTGAAGAAATAATTGTCCCTGAACTTGTGCCAGTATGTTTAACTGTTGAAGAATCTGGCGCTATAGCTGAGGCCTTTGAAGCTGGCGAAATAAAGCCTAATGTTTTACCAGAGGCTGCAGTGCCTTTGGCGCCTCTAGTGGATTTTGACCCCACTCGTCCTGTGCACGAATGGGTGGAAACTAACTCGATGGTGCAAAGCGACTTGTTTGCAGAACAAGATCTTACCGATTTGGCTACTGTTAAAAGTCAAGTGCCTCACCATTTGTTTGAAACCAGTGACGATATTCTATTTAGTGACACAGGCATCGACGATGTTCACGAACAAGGTTTAGCTTTAAATGACTCTAAATCACTGTCACAAAAAAACCAAGATGAGAGCCTTTCTACCAAATTAGCCAAAGTGACCTCCATGTCCTTTGGCAAAAAACTACTAAATCGCAAGCGCATAGCGGCCCAGGTAGCTACCAACCTTGCTGAAGTAGAAGAAAGATCTAAAAAAATAATTGCGGTAGAACAAGTTATTAGTATTCTTGTTACGGCTAACGACAGTCAGGGTTTTTATGGCCCTCATTTACGTAAGTTAGTAGAAGCTTGTGGCTTAGTTCATGGCGATATGGACATATTCCACCGCTTTGAAGATGGCCTAAGACTAGGAAAAACCCAATTCAGCATGGCTAGCATGATGGAGCCAGGGACTTTTAATTTAACCGAAATGGATCATTTGCATACGTCAGGTGTGGTTTTCTTTTTAGGTTTGCCAACTGCTCAAGATAGTATGCAAGCCTTCGACTACATGCTTGAAACTGCACAAGGTCTTGCGGCTAACCTTGGTGGTGAGGTGCTTGATGAGCAACGTAGCGTAATGCGTCCACAAACGATTGAACATTGTCGTCAACAAATTCGTGAATTTGAACGTCGTCACATGTCCCGCCGTGCGCAGCTTTAATCAATCACCTGCTTGAAATAATCGATGCTAAATACCCCTATGGCGGACCTAGACGCCATTAAAGAACAACTTCGCCAACACAATCACAGCTATTACATACTGGATGATCCAAGTATTCCAGATGTCGAATATGATCGGCTTATGCAACAATTGTTAGCGATCGAGGCTGCACATCCGCAATGGGTGACTACAGATTCTCCTACTCAAAGAGTAGGAGCTAAACCCTTAGAGGGTTTTGCGCAAGTCACCCACGCCTTACCGATGCTATCTCTAGACAATGCCTTTAATGGAGACGATTTACTTGAATTTGATCGTCGGGTAAGGTCACGCCTAAACAAGCACTCTAACAGAGCGCTAAAAGAACCCGTTAGTTACACCTGTGAGCCTAAGCTTGATGGTATTGCAGTGAGTCTTACCTACCAAAATGGGTTGTTGGTCACCGCAGCAACACGGGGTGATGGCAACCGTGGTGAAGACATTACTCAAAATATACGTACCCTAGATTCGGTACCTTTATGCCTGTTGGGTAAAGGTTGGCCAGACATTCTAGAAGTTCGTGGTGAAGTTTACATTCCTAGTGCTGGGTTTGAAGCCCTTAACGCAAATCTAGCTGCCAAAGGCTTAAAAACTTACGTAAATCCACGTAATACCGCAGCTGGAAGCTTAAGGCAGCTGGATAGTAAAATTACTGCCCAAAGGCCGCTTGAATTATGCGCTTATAGTATTGGTTTGGTCAGCGATGACAGTACTTTACCGCAACAACACTTTGATATTCTGCATCAGCTTCAGGGTTGGGGTTTTAAAATCAATGCCGAAATGCAACGTGTGCAGGGTATTGAAGCTTGTTTAGTCTATTACCAAGACTTGGCCATTAAACGTGCTCACTTGCCTTACGAAATTGACGGTATAGTATTTAAGGTCGATCAACTGCAGTTGCAGCAAAGCTTAGGGTTTGTTGCCCGAGCCCCTCGCTGGGCCATTGCGCATAAATTTCCAGCTCAAGAAGAAATGACACGCCTGTTAGCAGTTGATTTTCAGGTAGGGCGTACAGGAGCCGTTACTCCAGTTGCAAGGCTGGCGCCAGTATTTGTGGGAGGGGTTACTGTAAGTAATGCCACCTTGCATAACATGGACGAAATTCAACGCCTAGATTTACATTTAGGTGATACGGTTATTGTAAGGCGCGCAGGTGATGTCATCCCTAAGGTCGTTAAGGTAGTAATAGCGCGACGACTAGCTTCAGCACAGGCCATACAGGCGCCTACAGTTTGCCCTATGTGCCAAGGCCCCGTAGAGAGAGAAGAGGGCGAGGCTGCATTAAGGTGTATTAATGGTTTAAGCTGCGCTGCTCAAATTGTGCAAGCGATAAAACACTTTGTGTCGTGTAAAGCTATGGATATCGATGGTTTAGGTGAAAAACAAGTTCAGAGTTTAGTTAAAGCAGGTAAAGTAAAGCATATTGCAGATTTATATGCATTGGATCATGAGGCCCTTTTGGCAATGGAACGCATGGGGGAGAAATCGGCCAACAATCTATTAGCTGCGTTACAAAAAAGTAAGTCTACAAGCTTGGCAAAGTTTCTGTTTGGTGTGGGTATCCGTGAAGTAGGCGAGGCTACAGCTCGCAGTTTAGCCATGCACTATGGTCGCTTAGAGAATGTTAAAGCCGCAGAC
>CAJXEN010000183.1 GCA_913052465.1 uncultured Oceanospirillaceae bacterium | reverse complement strand
GTTAGCCACCATGGGCTAAATGGTGGCAAAGCCAAGGCTAATAAAAAGGCTGTTACTAGAGCACTGCCATCGGTCAGGTAAGGCATAATAGGACGACGACGCATCCACAGTATTAAAGCTTCAAAGCCTAGTGCAAGCCCACTGGCCCAAATTAAGTTGATTAAGGTTCCATAACCATAAAAGTAACTTTGTACAGCGAGTCCAGGAAGGGTAGCTAGTATAACCCACATCATTAAAAACGAGGTTTTACTCAGGTTATGGTGATGAGGTGATGATAAAGTAATTAAGGCCATAATTATGACTCCTGCGCTGGTGCTGGTACTGGTACTGGCACCACAGTGGCACTGTCTTGATATTTTGCTAAAGCTTGAGTGGCTATTTGGTGAGCGGTTTTTGCCGTAATAATGTCTTTTTCAAGTGTTTGAGGATCTGCTGCGGTGGTTAAGGATTTTTCCAGCTTACGTACTGCTGCATTGGTTTTAGCAACTGTTATCTGTAGTGTTTTCTCTTTCTCTGGGTCCAGGCCTAATTTAGCTTCATAGGCTTTAAGTTGTGCCTGAGCAGCTTCAGCTTTAACTGTTAGTTGGTCTACAGTGTGTTGCAGGCTTGCAGTTTGTTCGTGCTCTAGAGCTTTGGCATTCGCTAAGGCTGTGCTGGTCTTTTTAAGTTTTGTGCGAGTAATAGCTGCCGCAGTTTTTAACTCCTTGTACTCTTGTTCAGGACTTTTTGGTGCAGCAGCAGTGAGTTGTTCCTGCTTCTTTTTGTTGACCCGCGCCAATGCAGCGGCAATGGGGTCTTCCAAAGTAGGGTTAGCTGTACGTTTAGCTGCTTGGGAAGCCGCGGCAGCTGCCGCCCTAAGTTTGCGTTTTTCCTCTTTAGCTAGCTTTTCGTCTACTAAACGTTGTTCACGAGTTTCAAAGCGTTGGCGCGCTAGTTCTGCCAAATGAGCTTCGCTGTTAATGCTTTTAACCCGGCCTTTAGCATATCGGTAGTACTGAACTAAGGGAATTTGGCTTGGGCAAACCCATGCACAAGCACCACACTCAATACAGTCTGATAAGTTATGGTCTTGAGCTTTGTCAAACTCCTCAGCTTTAGCAAACCAAAATAACTGCTGCGGCAACAAATCTACTGGGCAGGCTACCTCACACTGACCACAACGGATGCACGAATGGTGGTCAGCTACTGGAGCTAGTTCTAAGTCAGCCGCTGCCAAAATACAATTACTTCCTTTTACCAACGGTGTTTGTGTGTCTTGTATAGTGAAGCCCATCATTGGCCCTCCCATCACCAAACGGGATGTTTGAGTAAGGTCTACCTTGGCAAAGTTCAATAGGTCTGCTACTGGAGTACCTATCAGCACTTCGTAGTTACCAGCATTCAACGCTGCCTTACCAGTGACTGTAGTAATACGCTTTATTAGCGGCTGACCCAGCACAATAGCGTCAAAGATCGCCTTAACTGTACCTACATTATGGCACACAATGCCAATGTCGGCAGGGATACCCTTATAGGGCACCTGTTGACCTGTAAGGATTTCAATCAGTTGTTTTTCACCACCAGAAGGGTACTTAGTAGGAATAGGACATACTTCGATATTCCGATGTTGAACTGATTTTTGGCCGGTTTTTTGGTCTAAGCGCTGGTCGATTGCATCGTTAAGTGCAGCGATCGCTTCGGGTTTATTGTCTTCAACTCCAATGAGGCAAATTGGCTGACCAATTAGCTGCTGTAATATCTCTATACCAATAATAATTTGATCAGCGTATTCACGCATCAAACGGTCATCAGCAGTAATGTATGGTTCGCACTCAGCTGCATTAATAATGAGGGTGTTGATATCACTTTTAGGTTGTAACTTAACAACACTTGGGAACCCAGCGCCACCCATACCGATAATGCCTGCGGCTTCGATAAGGTTTAGTAAATCTGGCTTAGAAAGAGATGCTGGATCACTCACTGGTGTTAGCCCTATCCATTGGTCTTTGCCATCGGTATCAATAACAATACACGCGCCAGCCAATGCAGACTGGTGCGGCAGCGTTCTCTGCCCCAGCTCACTCACATAGCCGGAACTTGGGGCATGAATATTGGCACTTACAAATCCTTGAGCACAACCAATAAGTTGGCCTTTTAAAACATAGTCACCAGCCATAACAATTGCTTTGGCTGATTTACCGATGTGTTGGCTTAAAGGCAAAACCAGTTGTTTAGGTGTCGGCATTGCTAAAATCGGCAGTTGATTAGACTGAGTTTTATTTTCGTTAGGATGAACCCCACCATGGAAGTTCCAGATTTTACGCATGGTCAGGTGTTCCGTGGTTGTGGGGCAGCATACTAGTGGCAATAAGATGTTCTGGCTGTTGCCAGTGCCAACTTATGGGCGTGACATCGACAGGTATCATATCGATACAATCGACAGGGCAAGGCTCTACACATAAGTCACAACCGGTACACTCGTCGATGATGACAGTATGCATTTGTTTGGCAGCGCCCAGTATAGCGTCCACTGGGCAGGCCTGAATACACTTAGTGCAACCAATACACTCGTCTTCACGAATGTATGCAATGGTACGTATGGCTTCACTGCCATGTTCTGCATCAAGAGGAATAGCCTCTACGTCTAAAAGGTCTGCAAGGGCTTTTATGGTGGTTTCTCCACCAGGAGGGCAGCGATTTATAGCTTCACCACTGGCGATGGCCTCAGCATAGGGCCTACAACCTGGGTGGCCACATTGGCCACATTGAGTTTGTGGTAATAGGTTGTCTATTTGATCAACTATAGGGTCTCCATCAACCTTAAAGCGGATTGCAGCGAAACCTAAAATGGCTCCAAAAATTACGGCCAGCAAAGCCAGCATCACAACGGCAAGGTAAAGTGTTTGCATTTATATGGCCACCAAACCGGTAAAACCCATAAAGGCTAAAGACATAATGCCAGCACTAATCATGGCAATAGCAGCTCCCTTAAATGGTGCAGGAACATCAGCAACAGTAATACGTTCTCTCATAGCGGCAAATAAAATAAGAACTAAGGAAAAACCAATGGCGGCCCCAAAACCGTAAAGGATAGATTCTATAAAACCATTGGCCTTTTTGATGTTAAGAAGAGCAACACCCAACACAGCGCAGTTTGTAGTGATTAAAGGCAGAAAAATACCCAGAACTTTATGTAACAAAGGGCTGGTTTTATGGACTACCATTTCTGTGAATTGCACAACAAAGGCAATTACTAAAATGAAACTAATGGTTTGCAAAAACTCTAACCCAAATGGTTCTAGTAAATAGGTGTAGGTAAGGTAGCTGCATAGAGAGGCGAGAGTAAGCACAAAGGTAGTTGCCAAAGACATGCCCATAGCCGTTTCTAAACGAGAAGAAACACCCATAAAAGGACAAAGCCCAAGAAACTGAACTAACACAAAGTTATTCACCAACACGGTGCTAACTAATATGAGTAAATAGTCTACCATTTTGTCTGTAAATCCCTTGTGCCAATTTGACTACTAATGTTACCGAAATATCTGCTTTATGCAGCTAAAGTCTGAGCAAATTAGTCAGGTATTATTGTAACTCAAAAATTGTCTTAAAACGTGATTCTAGAGCTTCTTTAGATGAGATTTTATATTCCTATTTAATATAAATAAATCAGTTTTTATTATTTTGCGTTATAAATATGTTGGGTTACTATGGTCAGATATTATGCTCGTAGTTCAATTAGGATCCATTAATGTACGCCTATAACCAATTCGATCAAACACTCGTAGACCAAAGAGTGGAACAGTATCGTGATCAAACCCGTCGCTACCTAGCTGGAGAAATACCAGAAGACGAGTTTCGTGTGCTGCGACTCATGAAC
>CAJXEN010000182.1 GCA_913052465.1 uncultured Oceanospirillaceae bacterium | reverse complement strand
CACCAAGCTAACGCACAGATCTCCTTTATCGCAGCATTTATTTTCGTAAAAATAATGTAAAATAAAGGTTAATCTACCGATGATACAAACTATGACCGTCCAACACTTAAATTTTCGCTCTGCCGCATTTTCTACTAGTGCTAGTAAAGTTGCTGAATGTCCTGAGGATATCGGTTCCGAAGTAGCCTTTGCTGGCCGCTCTAACGCAGGAAAATCTAGCGCTATTAACACCCTCACCCACAATCCTAGCTTAGCAAGAACTAGTAAAACACCCGGGCGCACGCAACTTCTTAACTTTTTCAACCTTAATATCGAACAGTGTCGATTAGTCGATTTGCCAGGCTACGGCTATGCTAAAGTCCCCATCGCTATGCAATTAAAATGGCGCAAACATCTTAACCAATACTTAGAAGTACGCCAGAGCTTATCTGGCTTAGTATTGGTAATGGATATACGCCATCCACTTAAAGACTTTGATCTGATGATCATCGATTGGTGTATCGCTTCCCAACTACCTCTGCACCTATTACTAACAAAAGCAGACAAGCTCAAAAAAAACGGTGTTATGAAAGCCAAAATGGACGTTAAAAAAGGCCTACCTGAACACCCTGCAGGGTTGATTAGCATGCAAAGTTTCTCTGCTTCTAAGGGGGACGGCATTGCTGACTTAGAACGCCAACTTGTCCTCTGGATGAAGCCTGTAGTTGACCCTGAAATGGCTAACGACGAGGCCAGTCAAGCGACTCCAAATGAAGTACTTGTGCCAGTGACAGATGAGAGCAGCACCTCTTAAATGAAAAGTTGCCATTACTTGGTAAAGGGCAGCTTGAACAGACCATCCATCTTTACTCTAACGCATCCATGCCATTCTAGGATGGGCTATATTAAGCGCAAAAAAAACCCTGACCACCGAGGGGAACGGTGATCAGGGTGCGCGTCCTGATGTGATGTAGATGACGCTAGGCTAGTTGCATACTGAGACGCCTATTATTTCATTTAGTTCCGGCTAATTTAATTATTTTTTAATTAATTAATAATTAATGGGCCTGGTCCCAATTTTCGCCCACTCCTACATCAACAATGAGCGGTACCAAAAGCTCTGCAGCGCCTTCCATGGCAGCTTTGACTCCAGTCACCAGTGCGTCCACTTGGGCTGCATCTACCTCGAATATTAATTCATCATGTACCTGCATTGTCATACGCGCATTCAAACCGCTAGAGGCTATCCACTGGTCTACCTTAATCATAGCCAACTTAATGATATCCGCGGCAGTGCCTTGCATAGGAGCGTTTATAGCCGTTCTTTCAGATGCTTGGCGAGCAATAGCATTACGCGCTTTAATATCTGGCAGATATAATCGACGACCATAAAGAGTTTCTACATAGCCTTGTTGAGCAGCTTTTTCTTTGGTCTGGTCCATGTATTCTTGCACCCCAGGGTAGCGGCTGAAATAGCGACCAATATAGTCTTGGCTTTGGCCCCGACTGATACCGAGTTGTTTGGCCAAGCCAAAGGATGACATACCATAAATTAAACCAAAATTTATGGCTTTAGCACTGCGCCGCTGGTCGATGGTGACCTCATCGACCGTAACTCCAAACACTTCAGCAGCAGTGGCCTTGTGGACGTCTTGGCCTGCAGCAAAGGCACTTAGCAACCCTTCGTCTTTAGAAAGGTGGGCCATGATGCGTAATTCTATTTGTGAGTAGTCTGCGGCCACCATGACTTGGCCTTTAGGCACAACGAACGCTTGCCTAATTTGACGACCTTCACTGCTACGAATAGGAATATTTTGTAAGTTCGGATCACTAGAAGATAGGCGCCCCGTGGCTGCCACAGCCTGATGATAGGAAGTATGAATGCGACCTGTAGCAGGGTTTATTTCCAGCGGCAACTTATCAGTATAAGTAGACTTTAACTTACTTAGACTGCGGTATTCCAACAATAATTTAGGTAATTCATATTCTTGGGCCAACTCTTGCAACACAGCTTCTGCGGTTGATGGTTTTCCCTTAGGGGTCTTTTTAGTGACGGGAATACCCAGCTTTTCATACAATATAGCACCCAACTGCTGGGTTGAGGCTAAGTTAAATACTTCTCCTGCAAGCTCATAGGCAGCGCGTTCCAGCTCTACTAATCGCTGGCCAAGAACCTGACTTTGTTCACCTAGCACTTTGGCTTCAACCAAAGCGCCCGTGCGCTCCATGCGAGACAACACAGTAATCAGAGGCCGCTCTATAGAGTCATAAACTGATGATAATTCTGGCTCTAAAAGCAGGCATTCAGAAAAATACTGTGCCAACCTTAAAGTAATATCAGCGTCTTCAGCAGCGTAAGGCCCAGCCTGCTCAATATCTATTTGGTTAAACGTGAGTTGTTTAACTCCCTTACCTGCAATATCTGCATATTTAACCGTTTGATGATCAAGGTAGTGCTGTGCCAACGCATCCATATTATGGCGACTAGCAGTGGAATTAAGCACGTACGATTGCACCATGCTGTCGATCATTTGCGCCTGCCAGGTAATGTCATAATTGGCCAATACATTGATGTCGTATTTTAGGTTTTGGCCACAAATCACTTGCCCACTGTCTTCTAACAAGGGTTTTATCGCTGCAATAAGGTCTGGACGGCTAATTTGTTCTGGAGCACCCACATAATCGTGCCCACAAGGCACGTAAACAGCGGTCCCAGCCTCTACACATAATGAAATGCCCACTAGCTGAGCTTCCATGTAGTTAAGGCTAGTGGTTTCTGTGTCAAAGGCAAAAACAGTGGCCTTTTGACAAGCCTTTAACCATGGTTCAAGTTCAGCTAAGGTAGCGATTGTAGTGTAATTTTTAGTCATCACCCGAGCAGGTACAGGGACAGCCTCCTTCGGCTTGGTGTCCACTAGTATTGGGGCATTATCGGCCTTGGCGGAGCCTTGTCCTTGAGTGGCAGACTCTGGCAGGCTGCTTGCTGTTACGCCGTCTTGAATCAACACATTAGCCCATGACCTAAACTCTAAGTCTTCGTACAACGCTAACAAGGCCGCCTGATCTACAGGTTCAGGTATCATCTGATCTAACGTCTGTTCCAGTTTCACATCTAGCTTAATCGTGGTTAACGCCTGCGAAAGAGGCAGAAATTCTAGGGCATTACGCAGCTTTTCACCGATTTTTCCACCAATGTCATCAGCATTTTCCATCAGTTTTTCTAATGTATCGTAGGCTGTTAGCCACTTGACAGCCGTTTTAGGCCCCGCCCCTGGCACTCCCGGAATGTTGTCTGCTGTGTCGCCAACAATAGCCAAATAATCAATAATTTGGTCTGGCCTTACACCAAACTTTTCTAACACACCTTCTTGATTAAGGTACGTATTGGTCATGGTGTTTACTAAGCCAACATGGGGGCTTACAAGCTGCGCCATGTCCTTGTCGCCAGTAGAAATTAGGGTATCAATGCCTTGGGCCGTGGCTTGCGCGGCCAAGGTGCCAATCACATCATCCGCCTCCACCCCTGAAATTATCAATAGAGGTAGGCCCATAGCCTTAATGATTTGATGAATTGGCTCTATCTGTGGACGCATGTCATCGGGCATAGGCGGCCTATGGGCCTTATATTCGGCATACATTTCATTTCTAAATGTGGGCCCCTTAGCATCAAATACCACCACAATATTAGCATCGGCATAATCCTTCGCCAAACTCCGCATCATATTAACCACACCTTTAATGGCGCCGGTAGGCAACCCTTTGCTGTTATTCAATGGCGGCATAGCATGGTACGCCCTAAACAAATAGGAAGAACCGTCTACCAATACAACGGGAGTGGAAACTTTTGCAGTCATGATGTCTTCTCAAACCAATCTTTGTGATTACTGATAGTCTAAAGAATACCATAATAGGTGC
>CAJXEN010000181.1 GCA_913052465.1 uncultured Oceanospirillaceae bacterium | reverse complement strand
AACTCCTTAGGTACTAAAAATCGAAAAATCTTGCTTATAACGCAGTCTGTAAAAAACCAGCGGTAGTTGAACGATAAGGCTCACTCTATGAAACCATTGGATGTCTTAATTGCCCTCATGGTTCCTATTGTCTGGGGTATGGGCCTAGTAATTGCCAAACCAGCTGTTGATCAGTTTCCTCCAATTCTGCTTATGGCGCTTCGATTTACTGTCACAGCGTTATTATTAGTGTGGTTTGTGCCTGTTCCAAGGGGTATGCGTAAGTCCTTAGCCATAGTTGCACTAGTAGGTTCTACCTTTCAGTATGGCTTGTCTTATAATGGTTTAAAACTCTTGGATGCCAGCACTACGGCCCTTATTGTGCAGATTGAAACACCATTTTTGTTACTTATTAGTGCTGTTTGGTTGGGTGATCGCCTTACCACCCGGCAGATTATGGGCTTGGCCATTGCCTTTGTTGGTATCTATATTCTTACTGGGGCCCCTAATTTAGTGGGTAAGTGGATGGGCATTGGTTTGGCTATAAGTGGCTCATTTATGTGGGCCTTGGGTCAGGCCTTAATGCGTCGATTGACGGAACGCCACCCTAATCGACTATCGGGCATAGGCACTATTGCATGGGTTTCGGTATTTGCAGCACCACAACTGTTTATCGCTTCTGTTATAGTTGAAGATCAGCATTGGTATCACATTACCCATGCAGGTGTTGCTGTATGGGGTGCTGTAGTCTACTTGGGAGTGGTAATGACAGCGTTTGGCTATGCGTGTTGGTATCACGTGTTGGGCCGTTACCCAGCTTCTCAAGCAGGGCCATATTTACTTTTGCTTCCTGTGTTTTCTATTTTAGGAGGCTGGTTGTTTTTAGGAGAAGCAGTAAATCAGCGCATGCTCTTCGGTGGTGCAGTTATTGTGTTTGGTGTGGCTTTTTTGACTTTTCAGCGAGCTCCTGCATCGAAATAGTGGGTTTGAATCACATTTAGGAAATTTTGATTTGTTAATCTGTGGATTTAATCGGAGTTATTTTTTGAATTATGATTTTGTTGATGGATTATGGTGCCAAAAATCAATAATGTTCAGTCCAAGCCCTATTTTTTAACGGGTTGGTGTGAGGGGCAGCTGGTGATTGTGCTAGGCAAACTTACCTTGATAAGATGTCTTATAGAGTTAACGAATCGGCAGCCAAAGTTATTAGTGGCTCCCAAGCTCCATTACCGTGGCCCAATAAAATTGTTATAAACACAAAGGCTAAGCTGAAGGAAAAACAAATTAACCTCATCAATCGCACGCGTTTATTTTTTAGGCGCCTAGTTTGATTGGGGAGTTGGTAGCTTTAATGTGTCTTGGATCCTATAATAGCATTCTTTTCCGTAGTTTTTATCTTGAGTGAGTGCACGCTGCATGGCATATCAGGTTTTAGCCCGTAAATGGCGGCCCCAAAATTTCCACACTATGGTGGGCCAAGAGCATGTACTTCGCGCATTGGTTCATGCCTTAGACGAGCAGAGATTACACCATGCTTACTTGTTTGCTGGCACTCGAGGCGTTGGCAAAACCACCATTGCGCGAATATTGGCCCGCTGCCTTAACTGTGAAGAAGGTGTCAGCTCCACTCCTTGTGGTGTTTGTTCTAGTTGTGTCGAGATTACAGAAGGCTGCTTCGTTGATTTGATTGAAGTGGATGCGGCATCACGCACCAAAGTTGAAGATACCCGAGAGCTTTTAGATAACGTGCAATATGCGCCTACACGGGGCCGTTTTAAGGTTTATCTTATAGACGAAGTGCACATGCTTTCTACCAGTAGTTTTAATGCTTTACTTAAAACCTTGGAAGAACCACCATCACATGTAAAGTTTTTATTAGCCACTACAGACCCACAAAAGCTGCCTATTACAGTGCTTTCTAGGTGTTTACAATTTAACTTAAAGAATATGCCAGCCGAGCAAGTGGCTGGACACTTACGTAACGTTCTTACAAGCGAAGCTATACCCTTTGCAGAAGCATCATTGTGGCAACTTGGCCGTGCAGCTAAAGGCAGTATGCGTGATGCTCTAAGTCTTACTGACCAGGCTATTGCCTTTTGTGGTGGTGACTTAAGTGAATCTTCTGTTAACCAAATGCTGGGTAGTATTGATCAAGGTAAGGTTGTATCCATAGTTAGCCAATTACAGCAAGGTAACGCCTCTGAGTTACTTAAAACTATTGCAGAGCTTGCAGAGCTAGGGCAAGATTTCTCTGTAGCTCTGGAAGACTTGCTGAGTTTGTTACACCAAGTGGCCATTTGTCAGGTGTTACCTGATGCCCCTGTTTCGGTGCAATTTGATAAAGCTAAAGTGTTGGATTTGGCCCAGAATATGAGCCCTTCAGACGTACAGTTATTTTATCAGATGGGTATTATGGCCCGCAAAGATTTGGTGGCAGCACCAGATTTACAAGCTGGGTTTGAAATGGCTTTGTTACGTATGCTCGCCTTTAGGCCGCAGCAACATGCTAGCCAAAAGCACACTGTGGTGCTAGCACCTCAGCCACAAGCATTGCCACCGTCGCCGTCGCTGTCGCCGTTAGTTAAGTCAGCACTATCGCAAACACACGCGCTGCCAGAGACACAGGTACTACAAGAAACACAAGAGTCATTAGCACCTCAGCAAACACCTACATTTGAAGTTCAAGGCTTGGTAAAGAGTGAAATAGCAGTGGCGCCAGTAATAGAGTCACCACCTTGGGAAGAAATTCCTGTTCCAGTGCAGTCACAACAACAAGGCCAACAACAAGAACCAGACCAAATTTTAGCACCTGACCAAACTTTAGTTCCAGAGCAACTTCAGCAAGAAGTGCCTGTCACAGTAGCGG
The DNA here is from genome assembly GCA_913052465.1 of uncultured Oceanospirillaceae bacterium. GTDB lineage: Bacteria > Pseudomonadota > Gammaproteobacteria > Pseudomonadales > Balneatricaceae > Njordibacter. The sequence continues at coordinate 1,080 of CAJXEN010000181.1, read as the reverse complement.
ATACAATCACAGACCAGCTTGGACATGATTGGGGCTTAGCAGAGTTGAACATACACAGTTGGATCCAAGTCTTTAATGACCTTAATTTATCAGGTATGACGCACGGTATCGCAGCTAATATGGTATTTGCTCAACGACAAGAAACGCAGTTGTATTTTACCTTGGAGCAAGGCCATAGCAGCATGCTCAATGAAACCCATCAGGGCCGCATTCGTTCGGCCTTGGAAGCACTGTTTGGATGTGACCTGCATCTGGTCATAAACATTGGCCCAACTGATACTGAAACACCTTTTGCAAACCGACAAAGGCGAGAAATGGAGCATCAGGATCAAGCCATAGCGTCATTGCAAAGTGACCCTAATGTAGCCAGTTTAACCACTGCTTTTAATGGTGTTTTAGACATCAATAGTGTTTTGCCTATTAACCCTATTGAAAATTGAAAACTTAGAGAGACTTTTAATAAAGTCTCTTAACCTAATTACTGGGAAATACATATGTTAAAAGGTGGCATGGGCAATATCATGAAACAGGCCCAAAAAATGCAAGAACAAATGCAACAAGCGCAAGCTGATTTAGCTAAAGAAGAGTTCATTGGCTCTTCTGGTGCTGGTTTAGTGCAAGTTGTTATGACAGGTCGTCATGATGTGAAGCGAGTGCAACTGGATGATTCACTGTTGTCAGAAGACAAAGAAATGTTAGAAGATTTGCTAGCCGCAGCAGTTAATGATGCGGTACGCAAAGTAGAGCAGGCAAGTCAAAACAATATGTCAGATATGACTGCTGGCATGGGTATGCCGGCCGGTTTTAAAATGCCGTTTTAATCAATTGAGGCCTTGAAGTCTCAAATTACAGGTTTAATATTCATGTCATTTAGCCCCCTTATTGATGATCTTATTGAGTCTCTTAAATGTTTGCCTGGTGTTGGTCGTAAATCGGCCCAGCGTATGGCATTACATATACTAGAGCGCAACCGCGAAGGTGGTGCAGTGCTAGCGCAAAGCATAAGCCGTGCGTTGGATAGGGTGGGCAGCTGTGAACTATGCAGAACCCATAGTGAAGCACCCGTGTGCCGACTATGTA
>CAJXEN010000180.1 GCA_913052465.1 uncultured Oceanospirillaceae bacterium | reverse complement strand
ATAGGCATGCATGTCACCGAACAAGCTCTTCTTCCAACCGCCAAATCCCTGCCAAGCCATAGGTACCGGGATAGGCACATTGATACCTACCATCCCAACCTGTATGGTGCGGTTAAATAATCGGGCTACCCCACCGCTGCGGGTATAGCAGGAAACGCCGTTGCCAAAACGATGAGCATTAATAAGCTTAATAGCCTGCTCCACCATATCAACTCGAACACAGCACAACACTGGGCCAAAAATTTCTTCTTGGTAAATTTTCATAGTAGGTTTGACATGATCAAATAAAGTGGCCCCTAAGAAGAACCCCCCTTCAAACCCAGGCACTGAAAGATCGCGACCATCAACTAGTAATTGTGCACCTTCTTCAACACCTGCATCAATGTAACCAGTTATGCGTTGGCGCGCAGCGTCACTAATAATCGGCCCCATCTCACTTTCTGGCGCCATGCCCGAGCCAATGCAGAGCTTTTGAGCCCGCTGAGTCAACAAAGGCATTACCTTATCAGCAGCATCAGCCACTAGCACGGCAACCGAAATAGCCATACACCGCTCTCCAGCAGAGCCAAAAGCAGCCCCTATAAGACCATCAACCGCCTTAGATATATCCGCGTCTGGCATTACCACCATATGGTTTTTGGCACCGCCTAAAGCTTGTATGCGTTTGCCATTGGCAGCACCACGCTGGTAAACAGCATTGGCTATGGGAGTAGATCCAACAAATGAGAGAGCCTCTACATCCGGGTGGTCAAGTAGCGCTTCTACAGCCAACTTATCACCCTGCAAGACATTGAACACACCATCAGGGAAACCAGCAGCCTGGATAAGGTCGGCCATCAACAACGAAGGAGTTGGATCAGTAGGAGATGGCTTAAGAATAAAAGTATTGCCGCAAGCAATAGCGACCGGAAACATCCAAGCCGGCACCATAACAGGAAAGTTAAATGGTGTAACTCCAGCTACTACACCAAGGGGTTGGCGCATGTTCCAGTTATCCATGTTGGTGGATACTTGATCTGAAAAGTCACCTTTTAACAGCTGGGGAATACCACAGGCAAACTCAACAATATCGATGCCTCGCTCCACTTCTCCCATGGCATCAGAAAACACTTTTCCGTGTTCGGTAGTAATGGCTGCTGCTAACTCTTCTTTGTTATCTTGCATTAAGGTTAACAGACGGTTCATTTTCCGAGCACGGATGATGGGTGGCACTTCTGACCAAGTTAAAAAAGCCTTGCGGGCTTGCGCCACAGCCTGGTTCACATCATCAACGGTTGAATAGGTTACATGGGCACAGACCCCTCCAGTTGCTGGGTTAAAAACCTCATGTCCAGCTGAGCCTGAGGCTTCACAATGCTGCCCAGCTATATAGTTGCCAATTACTGTGACAACGTCCTGATCCGCAGCCTTATTTACACCTGTCATATTATTGTTCCTTAAACCGTTAAAACTAAATATTTATTAGACAACTGACTAATAAAATAATAAAAAAATATGTGGGATGTCTGATTATCAGTCAATTAGATAATAACTATGATCCCTGCACAATAATTAGCCTTGGCACTATTATTAGACGACTGACTAATAATAGAAATAAAAAAAACCTATCTCTGCCTTGTAAGATTTTCTAAAAAATCCGTTTTAAATATATCAATAGGAGCAGCACGCCGTTCCAGTTTAGCCCGTAGAATAGCTCCTTCCCAACCAATCCAAAACGATTGAGCTTTGGTAGCACAATTAATGTCTGGTGATATTTCACCCAAGGCTTGAGCTGCCAAAAAACAGGTTTCAGTTTTACCCTGCCAGTCACTGAATACGTCCACTAGGCGTTGCCGAAAAGCTCCTGGCAAGGAATATATTTCAACGCCCAGGTTACCTACTAAACAGCCTCGATTAAAATCATATTTCGCCATATTAGTGCGGGCCTCCAAAATGAAATTATTGAGACGCTCAAGCGGGGTGTGAGCTTCATTAAGGAAAGCTCGGTCCAACATTTCATTAAAAAATTTCGCATAGGCGTCAATCAACACCAGACCGAATGCTTCCTTGCTGTCAAAATAAGCGTAGAACGACCCTTTAGGCAGGCCTGCTTTTGCGGTAATCTCATCTAAACCCGTTGCGCCAAAGCCTTTTTTAGTCAACAAGGCAACACCAACGGCAGTCAGTCGCTGTCGATTTTCATCAGTTTGTTGGGTGCTTTTACTGGGCCGCCCACGTGGCTGCTTTATAGAAGTTATATGGTTCATATTCTCACTATATAGACGAGCGTCTAATATTTCAAGCTCACGTGTTTGCAAACTAGAGTTTTTTGTAAAATACTTCGACTTGTTGCCCAACAGAGGCTTTAAAGCAGCCTCTTTAAATTTAAATTCTGTTGATATAAAAAATGCAAAGGGCAAGCAGTGGCCACTTTTCTAAAAGATCACTGCGCAAACATAGAAGTTAAGTGTTGACGTTAACTACAAAACGACCACGAGTAAGGCCATCTATTTGCTCTTGGGCCGTTATTAAGGCTTGAGCTAAGGTTATTTCCGTCATGATGGCGTTTAGATGCACAACATCTAAGTCTTGCGCTAAACGGTTCCATGCAGCAATACGGTCTGCTTTGGGGCGATAAACACTGTCAATACCCGCAAGGGTAACACCGCGTAAAATAAAGGGCATTACCGTAGCTGGCAAGTCATACCCTTGAGCCAAACCACAGGCTGCAACGGTGCCTCCATATTTCATTGAGGCACAGATATTAGCTAAAGTATGACTACCTACTGCGTCTATAGCACCAGCCCAACGCTCTTTAGCCAGCGGCCTACCCTTTTCATTAAGCTCATTGCGATGCATCACTTTGGTGGCACCTAAGCTCAACAAATAGTCTGTTTCTTCTACACGTCCGCTTGAGGCCACTACGCTATAACCCAATTTGGCTAGCAAACCAATAGCAACACTACCCACACCACCTGCCGCTCCAGTGACTAAGATTTCACCTTTATCTGGCGTTACTCCATGTTGTTCTAGAGCCATCACGCACAACATTGCAGTATAACCCGCAGTACCAATAGTCATGGCTTGTTTAGGAGTAAAGGCTTTAGGTAGTGGCACCAGCCAATCACCTTTAACGCGGGCCATTTGAGCTAAGCCACCCCAATGGCCCTCGCCTACACCAAAACCATTTAATACGACCTTATCACCCACTTTAAAGTCGCCATGATCACTATGCTGTACGGTGCCCACAAAATCTATTCCAGGCACCATTGGAAATTTTCGCACCACTGGTGATGCGCCAGTAATAGCAAGGCTGTCTTTGTAATTAAGGGTGGAATAATCCACCTTAATCAACACATCACCTTCAGGTAACTGTGCTTCTTCTATGTGGCTTATTTGAGCGGTGTAACCTGCGTCATCTTTGTTAATTAATAGGGCTTGCATCACGGTTACCTCAGGAGTATTTTTGGATTAGCTAGCAAGTCATAATACGCATAAACGCAACCAAAGATATTAGCCTTTTAGCTATAGTGGCAATCACCTTTTTATGACGTTCAAATATCCTTGGCTAAGCGCAAGCCGTCATAGATAGCCGCATGAGTATTGCGGGCAGCCACAGCATCACCAATTCTAAACAGCTGATATTGGCCTTTTGGGTTACGAATAATAGTTTGAGGTAACCCACCAATAAAGGCAGTTTGGTCAAGCTCACCTTGGTTAGAAGCGTCTTGCTTTAGTTCAAAGTAGAGGCTATCTAAGGGCAGCGTACCATGGTTAATAACAAGCTGGTCCACCAGCCGAGTTTTGTTAATATCGCCATAGTCGCTGATTAAGGTCACTTTTATTTGATTGCTAATTTGATCGCCAAGTTGACCATCCACCAGGCGCACACTAGCCACACGGTAAGTGACTGTAAAGGTAACATCCTTATCTTGTAGGCTACGCATATAAGGCACTAAATTCATTGCCATAGTACCTTCGGAGTAGCTTTATTTAACAGTTCATCTGTACGAAAATTATT
>CAJXEN010000179.1 GCA_913052465.1 uncultured Oceanospirillaceae bacterium | reverse complement strand
ACTTGCCATAAAGTTAGCCCATGCATCATAGCAAGCGCGTTAGCGCGATTGTAGCGCAACAAAAGGTTTATGAACGATATGGTGAGTGTCTCAATTTGACAACAATGTCATCATGGCCTTCATCGTCGCCAATTATGCTATTAATGCTCGTAATAGTTCTAGATTTAGCGTCAAGAACTAGAATTTAAGAATAATAATGGCAGTCGAAAGAGACTTTCCTTGTTCGAGTTGTTTAGGGGGTGAATATATTGCACCGAATCGATAAAAACAATGTTTTTAAAGTACGCTGGAATGTTAAAATTCTCATAATAATCAATTAGTTAAGTTTATGTACGCATTATACTGGCAGTGTTGAGTCAGGCGACTCGGTTCCATAAAGCTATTTGTAATAGAGTTTAATCTAGGTCTAATAAACGTTACAATTTTGCTACCTATTCGCTTTTAAAATGACTCCTAGGGGAGAGAAAAATTTGGCTATAGTATTGGGGTTTATATCTGTTTAATCAGTACTTTATCAGTACTTAAATAATAAAAAGCTCTGAAGCCCTTTCGTAATAGGGGTTTATTATTTTGTATACCTATCAATCATGGGTGCTACGCTAAAGCGTCGGTCTAGCCGTGGGGTTAAATCATCCAGAGGCATAAGAAGAGTACTCATTGTTTAGTAGCCTTGGCTACGGTCTACCAAACCGCTAGGGGCTTGGTTATTAGCGATGGCCTGCAGGGTATTACCAATGCTCTTTACACAGGGCTCATATTCAGATTGTGCAGAACTATGGGGTGTCATCATCACCCTTGGGTGTTGCCAAAGTGGGTGTGCTACAGGCAAAGGTTCTTGCTGGTATACGTCTAGCACGGCGCCACGTAAGTGGTTTTCATCCAGCAGCTGTATTAAATCATATGCCATCAGATGCTCACCACGACCTGCGTTAATCACTACCGCACCGTTTGGTAATTTGCTCAAGTTTTTATGATTCAAAATGCCTAGGGTGTCTGGTGTTAACGGTAGTAAGCAGCACAGGGCATCGGTGCGATTAAGAAAAGGCTCAAGCTGTTGTGCACCTGCATAACAGGTAACGCCGTTTAAGTGCTTTGTGTTGCGGCTCCAGCCCGCCACATCAAAGCCATAACATTGAAGGTGTTGGGCAAGTTTGGCCCCAAGTTGGCCTAAACCTAATATGCCTACTCTAAAGTTAGACGCAGCTTTAAAGGGCTGCACTTGCCAGTGGTTTAAAGATTGCTGCTGCTGGTAATAGTCCATATCACGAAAATAATGCAGTAAAAAATAACTAAAGTACTGGTTCATTTGCGCAGCCATACCACCGTCTTCAATACGGTAGATGTCAATATGCTTAGGCACAGCGGCATTCTTTAGAATGGCATCTACACCAGCACCCAAGTTAAATAAGGTGGTTAAGTTAGGGAAACGTTCAAAGAAGTCCTCATTAGGTTTCCAAACAATGCCATATTTCACTTGTTCTGGGTTATTGATATGTTGCCAGTTTTGCACGTTTAGATGAGGGAACTGGCGATTAAATTCCATTTGCCAATGTTCAACAGATTCATCTTCAGTGTATAAAGCACAAGTTATCATCAGACCATTATCCATTTAAGTAATACAAAACACACCAAACCCACCACGATAGTGGTTAACAAGTGTTGTCGCCAAAAACCAACCCCTGCCGCCACTAACGCGGCCCAAAAATAAGGGTTATCTAGGCTCAGGTCTATGTACCCTTGGGGCATCAAAACCAATGGTGCAATAATGGCACTCAACACCACCGGTGGCACGTAGGCCAAGGCCTGCTTAAACCAAAGCGCAAAGCGAATGCGCCCAGCCATAGCAAACATCATATAACGCACTCCAAAGGTGACAAAAGCCATACCTGCAATCATCATAGTTTCATTCATGGCTTGGCCTTCTCTCTATTACCGTTCATGGAGCTAGCGTCTATTTTTCTGGTGCTTGCCGTGCCGGCAATGGTAGCCTTAATTACATTGCTGTTGGCTTTATGCAGCCTCAGTCTAATTTCAATTTGTTGGCTAGCGTAGCCAATTGCAATGCCAGCCAGTGCAGAAATCACTAAGCCTAACTGATTAGGCAGGTGTTGTAATACCATAGCAAAAGCCGCAGCACTTATTACCGCTAGCCACATGGGTTTATTACGTAAGTAAGGAATAATAATACCTAAAAAAGTAACCGACATAGCAAAGTCTAAACCCCAGTTGGTCATGTTGGGGAATAACTCACCCAAACCAATACCCAACCAAGTACAAAACTGCCAGTTACTATACATGGCCACAATAGAACCTAAAAAAAACCAATGCGCATGCACGGTATCAGTTCGGCCTAGATAACGGCTATTAACCACAGTAAAAGACTCATCTGTTAAACCAAAAGCCAAAAGGGCTCGCCACCCTTGTGACAGGTGGATTACTTTATCCACCAAGGCAGTGGCATAGAGTAAATGACGCAGGTTTACCACAAAGGTGGTGGCAATAATAATGATGGGGCCTACACCAGTTGCCAGCAACCCCACAGCAATAAACTGTGAAGAGCCAGCATATACAAATAACGACATAGCCATGGCACCCCATACAGACAAGCCGCTAGGCTCTGCCAAAGTGCCAAAGATAATGCCAAACGGAATAGCACCAATAACCATCGGAATAGTGGCTTTGGCACCGTTAAAAAATTCTGTAAACTGGCTACTCGGCATGAATAAGGCATTAACGAGAAATTAATGGATCATTATACTGCGACTCTACAAAGGAGCAATTGTTTCGCCAACTTTTGCTATGCTTATAGAGTTATTATTTACGGCTGAGATACAAAAATGAACTATTCAGACATCATTAACTTTTGGTATACACAAATACCCTCACGCAACTGGTTTATTAAAGACCCAGCATTCGATACTATGCTTAAGCGCCGCTTTAATGGTATTCACCAGCAAGCTGTAGCAGGGGAGTTAGTACACTGGCGACAAAAGCCACTGGGTAAACTGGCCGAGATCATAGTGTTAGACCAGTTCTCTCGCAACATGTTTAGAGACACACCCAACGCATTCTCACATGATAGCCAAGCCCTTGTGTTGGCCCAAAGTGCCATTGAGCAGGGTGCAGACTTAGGTTTACTGCCTAAACAAAAGTCTTTTATGTATATGCCCTTTATGCACAGTGAATCTGCAGCCATACACCAGCAAGCAGTAACGCTATTTAACCAGCCTGGTTTGGAAGAAAATCATAATTTTGAGCTTAAACACAAAGCTATAATTGACCAATTTGGTCGTTATCCTCATCGTAATGAGATTTTAGGAAGGTACTCAACACAAGAAGAGCTGGTGTTTTTAAGCCAGCCGGGCTCTTCTTTTTAGGCGGGTTAGAGCTGCGGTTTATATACATCACCTTTTTTTTGAGGACCAAGGGGTACTTAGTGCTTTTTTCCAACCAAATAAAAGGTTGCAGTGTGAGCTGCAAAAAAACGCAATAAAAGTGTCACTGTACTGCGGGTTATGACAGTTTTAAGTAGGTCATGCCTTTGTAATAATCCTAGCGTGGTTTTAACTACTGAATGCGGCCCTAAAAACTAGCATTTCCTACCAACTTCCCTTATATTGTATACAATATTATGTACAATTTAGGCGAAAGCTCAATGACTGAAGAATATCCCAGAGATTTGATTGGCTATAATGGCCGGCCTCCCAAGGTCGAATGGCCCAATAAAGCCCGTGTGGCCTTGTCTTTTGTGCTTAATTACGAGGAGGGTGGAGAGCGCTGTGTATTGCATGGCGATAGCGAATCTGAAGCATTTTTGTCTGAGATTATTGGTGTGCAGCCATACCAAGGTGTGCGTCACCCTAGCATGGAATCTATTTACGAATACGGCAGCCGTGCCGGGGTATGGCGTATTTTAGACCTATTTAAAAAACACGACATTCCTCTTACCATTTTTGCCATTGCTATGGCGGCTCAACGCCATCCAGAGGTGGTGCAACAAATGCACTTTAGTGGGCATGAGATTTGTA
>CAJXEN010000178.1 GCA_913052465.1 uncultured Oceanospirillaceae bacterium | reverse complement strand
GGAGGCAATCGGTGTCGCAACAGGAGCAGCTTGCATTACTGGTGCTGCTGCTGCCATCATCATTGCAGGTGAAGCGCGGCTGATGCGCACAGACTCTTCACCTTCTTTGATTTCAATTTCGTTAATGTCAGACTCTTCCAACAACTCGATGAGCTTTTTAACCTTACGAATATCCATGGGATCCCTCTATGATTTTTATATTGATGATTAACTGCTCAAACGGCCAATGGCGGCGTCCATAGCAAAGTAGTAGCCGTGCGCGCCAAGGCCGCAAATGACACCCTCAGCAATGTCGGATAAATAGGAGTGATGGCGAAATACTTCGCGCTTATATACATTACTTAAATGTACTTCAATAAATGGAATGTTAACCCCAAGTAAGGCATCACGCAGCGCTACGCTAGTATGTGTGAAGGCTGCTGGGTTAATGACTATAAACTGAACACCCTGTTCTTGTGCTTCATGCACCGCATCAATAAGCAGATGTTCGGCATTACTTTGTTTACAGTCTAAAGAAATACCGGCTTGTTGGCATTTGGATTGGCATTGATATTCAATCTGCGCCAAAGTTAGACTGCCATAAATGCCGGGTTCTCTCTTGCCAAGGAGATTGAGGTTTGGGCCGTTAAGTAGCAGAATTTGTGCCATTAAATACTTTCCGTTGCTGCAACAAACTGATAAAGATGGTGAAAGATGATAGCAGATTGGAAGGATTTTGCCGAAGTTTTTGTATTTTATTTAGTCCTAGGGGAGTCTTCCTGTGTCTGTTACTCTTATATGGTGTTAATTATTTCGGATCCTATTTATGACGTTGCCATACCTCTACCCACAATTTAGGCTTAGGACAGCCATTTCTGTAACTACATTTTTAATGCTAACAGCTTGTTCTAACCAAACACCAATAATGCCAGAAACAGCGCCTGTTGAAGTTAATCAAGCTGTTGAAGTGCCCTCAAAAAAAATAATACAAATCTTACAATCACCCATTCAAACAGTGCAAACCTTAGCCTCATCATTCACGTCGCCCTCAAGGGCTGAACCGGTGTTACCAGTTGTTTTGACAGCCCCAAAAAGCATACCTGTAAACGGAGAGTCCAGTAATAAACCCACTGATAGTATTGGTTTTTGGTTAGGTGAAGCTGGCTTGGCTTTTGAGCAAGATCAATTGACTACGCCCGAAGGTCAAAATGCCCACTATTATTTGACGCGAGTGTTAACGAAAGAGCCGGGCAACCCTCAAGCATTAATAGCCCTAGAGAGAATAGTACAGCGCTATTATGTATTATTACAGTCAAGCCTTATCCAAGGAAAAGTGGATCAGGCTAGAGTGTTTTTTTCTCGAGCCAAGACAGTAATACCTAAGCATAGCCAATTAACCACCATGAAGTCGATGATTGACAGTCACGTTGTTAAGCCACCGATAGCATCGGTGGCAGTACCACGATTACCAATGCCAGATACCGCAGTGCCAGCCATGCGCACTCAAAACTTACTTTTACCAACGAAGCTTATTAAACAGCAAGATAAGGAGCTAGCAAGGTGGCTAGCAGTAGTGGCTAACACAGCTCAAAAATTGCAGGCTACAATACTTATTGTAGCGCCCACAGACGCTCATGCCCGTTGGGTCTATCAGACTATGAATAGTGCAGATCCAGACCAGCGTATAAGGGCCAATATTAAACGTAGTATGCCTGCACGGTTAGAAGTCAGCTATCTTGCTCAAAAAGATGAGCTTGAAGTTTACCCTAACTAACACCATATAAAACTGAGCGCTAGTGCTTTTATAACAAGCCAAATACAAAGGAATTTACAATGCTCAACATCAAGCAAGGATTACGCAACATTAAAGAGGGTTATGTTGATGGGCGTCATTGGGTATTGAAGGCTGCTGGAACTGTGTTGTTAGTTTATTTGTTAATGGCTGCAGTGTTTGGTTTTTATTGGAATAGTGAGCCTGATTTATCACCACCTCCCAGTGCTCAAACAGTAACAGGTGCTGCCACCACGCACGCCCTGTTGCACTTGGCGAACACCTTAATGGACAAGCCAGGTGGTTACCTTTCTAACGACGTGTCTCTACCTGGGGTGTGGATGGATAACGTTCCTAACTGGGAATATGGCGTATTGATTCAAATACGTGATTTATCCCGTGCCATGCGCAAAGATTTTAGCCGCTCTCAATCCCAATCCACTGAAGATATTGACTTGGCTGTTGCGGAGCCCCAGTTTAACTTTGACAGTGCAAGCTGGATATTGCCATCAAGTGAAGGTGAATACCGAACGGGTATAGAGGCACTAACAAGATACTTAGACCGACTGTCAGATTCTCAACAAAGCCAAGCGCAATTCTACGCCCGCGCAGATAACTTAACACGCTGGTTAGGCGATGTAGAAACCCGCTTGGGAAGTTTATCGCAACGCCTCAGTGCGAGCGTAGGTCAAAAACGTTTAAATACAGACTTGGCGGGAGATGCTTCAGCAACGCAATCAACTACGGCTGCTAGTGAGTTAGAAATCAAAACACCTTGGTCACAAATTGACGATGTGTTTTATGAGGCTAGAGGGGCTAGCTGGGCATTGATTCAGCTATTGCGGGCAGTTGAAGTGGATTTTCAATCAGTGCTGGAAAAGAAAAATGCTTTAGTGAGTTTGAGGCAGATCATTCGTGAACTTGAATCAACCCAAGAAGCCTTATGGAGCCCTATGATTATGAATGGCTCAGGGTTTGGTTTGGTAGCAAATCACTCATTAGTGATGGCATCTTATATCGCCCGAGCTAACGCTGCTATTATAGACTTAAGGGGCCTTTTAACGCAGGGCTAATATAAGCATTACTTGCCAGCGATCGCTCTCATTTTGTTATGAGCGATGGCAAGTAATGTATAGGTGATCTACAGGCCCTAGGGCTTAGCTCTTGTAGGCAGCTGCGGCTACAAGAATCTTGGCTTTGGCAGACTCTACGCCTTCCCAGCTTTCTACCTTAACCCACTTGCCTTTTTCTAGGTTTTTATAGTTCTCAAAGAATTCTTTGATTTGGTTACGCAGCATTTCTGGAAGGTCAGTAATGTCTTGCACGTCGTTGTATGCTTGAGTTAGTTTTTCATGGGGTACCGCTAAAAGCTTAGCATCTTCGCCTGCTTCGTCGGTCATGTTTAAAACGCCCACTGGGCGACAACGGATCACACTGCCAGGCACAACAGGGTAAGGCGTTACAACCAAAACGTCTAGAGCATCGCCATCGTCGGCAAGGGTGTTGTTTATGTAGCCATAGTTGGCTGGGTAAAACATTGGCGAAGCCATAAAACGGTCAACAAAGAGAGCGTCTGCGTCTTTGTCAATTTCGTACTTAACTGGGCTGCTGTTAGCTGGAATTTCAATCACAACGTAAATGTCGTTAGGTAAATCTTTACCGGCTGGGATGTTTTGGTAGCTCATGATCTAATCTGATCCTAATAATGGTTGATAACGGTCTAGTAACTAATACGGTAACTAAAAGGCTGAATTAGCTTAGCTCAGCTAAGCCGACCCAAGCCAAGCTAAGCTTGGTGATAGCGATTAACTCGCTCAACCTCTTGCTTAGAGCCTAAAATAACAGGTACGCGTTGGTGAATATGGTGAGGTTCTACGTCCATAATGGGTTGCTGGGTATTGCTAGAAGCACCACCTGCTTGCTCAATGAGAAAGCTCATTGGGTTTCCTTCATACATTAGCCGTAGTTTGCCGGCTTTACTTGGGTCACGGCTGTCATAGGGGTACATAAAAATACCACCGCGGGTCAAAATTCGGTGCACTTCAGCAACCATGGAAGCTATCCAGCGCATGTTGAAACGTTTGCCTAAAGGGCCATCTTCGCCCAGTAACAAGTCATTCACGTAACTTTTCATTGGCGCTTGCCAAAACCGTTGGTTAGACATATTAATAGCAAACTCTTGCGTGCTATGTGGCACTTGGATTTGGTCTTCGGTTTGGTAAAAATCGCCATCTGCACCTAAATTGTACATGGCTACGCCACTGCCTGTAGTAATGGCTAGGATCA
>CAJXEN010000177.1 GCA_913052465.1 uncultured Oceanospirillaceae bacterium | reverse complement strand
CAGGTGGTAGTACTCGCAACGGTCGCGATTCAGAGTCGAAACGCTTAGGCGTGAAACGCTTTGGCAGTCAGGCCGTTTTAGCGGGTAACATTCTAGTTCGTCAGCGTGGAACTCATTTCCATGCTGGTGCAAACGTAGGCTGTGGTAAAGACCACACTTTGTTTGCTACCGTAGCTGGTACTGTTAAGTTTGTTGTTAAAGGTCCTAAAAACCGTAAGTTTGTTACTGTCGTTCCGGCTGTAGCTGCTTAAGGTTAGACCCAAAGAGGCCTTAGGCGTCTTTAAAAAAAAGCCCCGCCTAGCGGGGCTTTTTTGTGTTCAGGATGAGCGGCATGCCACAACATAGGATGTTAGTTATGTGGCAATTTAAATATTACTGATCAAGGCGTAGAGCCTTTATCTCGCAGCATTGGCTGCACGGAGAATGTATGAAATTTATAGACGAAAGTAACGTCATTGTGGAAGCAGGTAAAGGCGGCAACGGTTGCTTGAGCTTTCGGCGTGAGAAGTACATTCCCCGTGGTGGCCCTGATGGCGGTGATGGTGGTGATGGTGGCAGTATTTACGTCGAGGCCGACGAAACCCTTAATACGTTGGTTGATTATCGTTTTCAGCCACGCTACCAAGCCCAATCAGGTGAATCTGGTAAAGGCAGTGATTGCACAGGTGGCTCAGGTGAAGACATGACCCTTACAGTTCCTGTTGGCACGACTATAGTTGATCGCGATACTGATGAGGTGTTAGCTGACTTATCTGAAATAGGTCAAGTTGTGAAGGTTGCTCAAGGTGGCTTCCATGGCTTAGGTAACACCCGTTTTAAGTCCAGTGTCAACCGCGCCCCTCGCCAAACCTCTAATGGATCTCCGGGTGAGAAGCGTAATTTACGTTTTGAATTGAAGGTGTTAGCAGACGTGGGTTTGTTGGGATTGCCTAATGCTGGAAAATCTACCTTTATTCGGTCAGTGTCTGCAGCCAAGCCTAAAGTGGCTAATTACCCGTTTACCACCCTCACGCCAAACCTTGGTGTGGTGAGCATGCAGCGTCATCGTAGTTTTGTAATAGCTGATATTCCAGGCCTTATTGAAGGTGCTGCAGAAGGTGCGGGCCTAGGTATTCAATTTCTTAAACACTTATCTCGCACCAGTTTGTTATTGCACTTAGTAGATATGGCGCCGTGGGATGATGTCTCTCCTGCAGACTCGGCTAAAATTATCATTCGAGAACTTGAAAAGTTCAGCCCAGCATTAGCAGATCGTGAGCGTTGGTTGGTGCTTAATAAGTTAGATCTAGTGCCAGAAGATGAACGCAAAGAGCGCTGCCAGGCTGTCGTTGATGGTTTGGGATGGAAAGGTCCGGTATTCGAAATTGCTGCCATTAATAAGCAGGGTACGTTAAAGCTTGCTGGCGATATTATGGACTTCATCGAAGAACGCAAGGAGCGTGCTCTTGCAGATCCAGAATACGCTGCGCAAGAAGAAGAATTGAAGTTGCGTTTAGAGCAAGAAGCTCGAGAGCGAGTGCAGCAGTTTAAGTTAGCTTGCCATCAGCAGCGCCTAGCTGCGCAAGGAAATGACGATTTTGACGATGACGACTATGATGACGAAGACTATGACGTTGAAGTCGAGTACACCTATGACTAGCCATCTGGCCGCTGCGAGCGGCCAGCGTTGGGTAGTTAAAATTGGTAGTGCATTACTGACCGATGATGGTAAAGGCCTCGATAAGCAGGCCATCTCTGCTTGGGTTGATCAGTTAGCTCAGCTGCGCCAACAAGGTGTAGAAATTATATTGGTATCTTCAGGCTCTATTGCCGAAGGTCTGGTGCGATTGGGCTGGACCCGGCGTCCAAAAGAAATTCACAACCTACAGGCTGCTGCAGCTGTAGGGCAAATGGGTTTAGTCCAGTGCTATGAAGAAAGTTTCTCTCGACACAGTATGCGCACCGCACAAATTCTCCTTACCCATGATGATCTAACTCACCGTGAGCGTTACCTTAATGCCCGTGGTACTTTGCGTGCCCTGGTCAGTCATAACGTTATCCCTGTCGTTAATGAAAATGATACCGTGGTCACAGACGAAATACGCTTTGGCGATAATGATACCTTGGGTTCTTTGGTGGCTAATTTAGTAGAAGCAGATTTACTGGTCATTCTTACAGATCAAGATGGTTTGTGCGACAAAGACCCTCGGCACCATGCAGACGCAAAGCTGTTGACTCAAGTGCACGCTGGAGACCCTGCTCTTGTCTCTATGGCAAGTGGACCAGCTGGTGGTTTAGGTAGTGGCGGTATGCTTACAAAAATTCAGGCTGCTAAACTTGCCGCTCGCTCAGGCGCAAATACCATTGTTGCTAATGGCCGTACTGCTAATGTGCTGTTGCGATTACGTAAGGGTGAAGGGCTTGGAACCTTGTTCGTCCCTGACCAAGAGCCTCTCTTGGCTCGTAAGCAGTGGCTTGCTGGCCACCTTAAGGCTAAGGGTGAGTTGCATTTGGATGCAGGTGCCGCCAGAGTGCTTACTCAGCAGGGTAAGAGTTTGTTGTCCGTGGGTGTAAACTTGGTTAAGGGCGATTTTACTCGTGGCGATATGGTCCTCATCCAAGACTCAAATGGCATTACAGTTGCTCGCGGTCTAGTTAATTATTCTTCTTTAGAAGCGTTAAAAATTATAGGTTTAGCGAGCCATTCAATTGAGTCTGTGCTGGGTTATATGGCCGAGCCAGAGCTTGTTCATCGTGATAATTTAGTGCTTGTCTAATAACCCTAAACTTACTCAATAAAATGAAACTTAGGGTTCTTAAAAGTGAGTAGATTATTAGCAGTTTATAGTTATTACATGTGGAATTTTCCCGAGTAAGCAGGGTAATGAGGTAAGCATACAATGTGTCGTCTAGCGGCTTATATCGGTCCACAAATTCCCCTTGAAAATATCATCACTGCGCCTAAACACTCGTTGCTTTCCCAAAGTAAAGATGCGTGTGAATCTAAAGTGTCTACCAACGGAGATGGCTTTGGTATTGCATGGTATGGCGCTGAGCCCGAGCCTGGGTTGTACCGAGACTGTTTGCCGGCTTGGGCTGATGAGAACCTCATAAGCTTATGTAGGCTGGTGCAATCCAGGCTTTTTATTGCACACGTAAGGGCTTCCACAACAGGAGCCACTATGAGGGCAAATTGTCATCCATTTGTTTATCAAAACTGGAGTTTTGCCCATAACGGTCAAATTGGTGGCTTTAGAGAAATGCAAAGGCCACTAGAGCGGCTGCTTTCAGACGATTTATACCAAACACGTCAGGGTTCTACCGACTCAGAATTGTTCTTTTTACTGTTGCTTCAATATGGTCTTTTAAGCTCAGTCGATGTGGCTTTTGGTAAGGTTATTGGTTTGCTTGAAAATATGCGTAAAAAAATGTCCATTACTAGCCCTTTGCGCATCGCAGTAGTGATTGCCAATGGCAAAGGTCTATTTGGTCTGCGATATGCTTCAGATCAATACAGCCCTACACTCTATCTTTCCCGGGAGTTAGATAATGGTGGGGTATCGATTGCATCGGAACCGCTGGACAGCAACCGAGAGAACTGGTCACTCATAGCCCCTTCTTGTCTCGTAGAAGTCAGAGGCGATGGAGTGGTAGATGAAAGAGTTGTCACATTAAGTTAAAACCTTAAAAAACGTAGCCCGAACAAGCAGTACGAGCTACTTTTTCTAAGGGGTGTTGAGTTTAGACGAAGTTGAAACCAATGGCCCTGCGTTGCATAGCTTATCTAGCCTTACCTTACCTGATGAAACGCTACTGTTAAGTAGGGTTAGGCTTTGAAAGTGGCTCCTTTTATGTCTAGTTCGGACACAAAAAACCAGCCTTAGCTGGTTTTTTATCAAGCCTATAACAAATTATAGAGCTTTAATTTTTGCACTTAAGCGGCTTTTATGGCGAGCAGCTTTGTTCATAGTGAAAATGCCTTTGGAGACACTTTTATCCATGATGGATACGGCAGTGGTATACGCAGTTTGTGCAGCTTCTTTATCACCAGCTTCAATAGCAGCGATAACTTT
>CAJXEN010000176.1 GCA_913052465.1 uncultured Oceanospirillaceae bacterium | reverse complement strand
AGTCAGCTGGTGGTACTCGCGAATCATACGCACCATCACCAAACTGACAGGCAAGGTAGCATTTTCTGTTTCTTTGCCGGTAGAAGTTTTAATGAAGTCCGCCCCTGCCATCATACAAACCATGGATGCTTTAGCAACATTGGCCAAATGGCCTAGTTCGCCAGTGGCTAAAATAGTTTTTAAGTGGGCTGCACCACAGGCTTTGCGGAATGATTTAACTTCATCGTATAACGCTTGCCAATTACCTTCCAGCACATGCCTGCGACTTATAACAATATCAATTTCATCAGCACCAGCTGCCACTGAATATTCGATTTCAGCAATACGTAATGGCAGTGGCGATAAACCTGCGGGAAACCCGGTAGAAACAGCAGCTAAATGAATACCTGTGCCTTTAAGACTTACGTGAGCGGCATCAAGCATTTCGTGGTACACACACACAGCAGCAGTCGATAGATTGAGAGACTCAATACCTAAACGCTGCTGTAAATCTGTACCCACAGGTTTTTTTGCTTTACTACACAAACGTTTCACACGGTCTTGCGTATCGTCACCTGACAAGGTGGTAAGGTCGATTAGGCTAATGGCTTTAAGTAACCAAGCCGCCTGCTGTTGCTTTTTGATACTGCGCCTTGCGCCATAACTGGCACAACGCCGCTCGACAGCACTTTTATTAACCCGTATTTTATCAAGCTGTTGTAAATCTAACGCCATACCCGGATTACGCACCAGGTTAGCATATTCGATTATATTGCTAGACTCATCAGTAGCTTTAACCAAGCTAATTGGCACTTGTCCTGATTTTTGTCCAGGCATTTGTCCAGATATTTGTGAAGGCACTTGTGTTGCCATTTACTTAAACTCCATGAGGGAAACCATTTTTTCAGCAGTCACTTCATCCATTACTAGGTCTGTGACTAAACCAGAGCGTAACGCCCCAAGCAATGCCTGTTCCTTGCCAAGGCCACCAGCCACTACCACTACTCGCTTACCCGCCATTTCTGCCGCTTTAATACCCAAACCATGGCCGTTGAGTGGATGATCCACCAACTTGCCCATAATGTCGTAAAAACTACCTATCAAATCACACACAGCGCCAGCTGATCTCAACTGTTCCAGATCGTTGTCTGTCACTAAACCTACACTATGTAGGTAATGATTGGTTTTAAGACCTCCCACACCTACCGCGTACAAGGTCGCATTGCGCGCCAAGTTTAAACTAAACTGCACACTGGCCTGAGCCATCAACATTTCATGTTCTTGGTCATTACGGGCCAAGTATGGCACCGGCATAAAATAGCCTTCACCACCGGTGCGCTCAACAAATTGTTGTACTACATCTAGCCGGTTGGCCGAGAATTTACGGGTAAAACTACCAGACACAGATGCAAAGGTGAGGTCTGAACGGTTTATTTTGGGTAGTTTTTCTGCCAAAGCAGACAGCGAACGGCCCTTGCCAATACCTACGCAGGAAGAGACCGGTAATTGATTAAGAATATTATAAAAAAATCGTGCAGCACCCACTCCAACCTCGTTAAAACTGGCCTCACTGTCTTCTGCATTACTATGGTCTGAAGGGGCAATTAAACAGGAGCTTAGGCTAAATTTTTTCGCCAATTGCTCTTCTAGGGCAACACAACGAGCGGGTTCACCTTCAATAAAGATCTTAACCATGCCTTGTTGTTGAGCAAGTTGTATCAGCCGATGAGCCTTCACAGGCGATACATTCAGACGTTTAGCCACTTCACCTTGAGTGTAACCACCGATAAACGACAGCCAAGCAGCCCGTGTGGCCAAGTCTAACTGCTGTGCATCCACTTGTTGTTTTGGGTATTTAGCATTCATAATGAAAAATATTACACCAAGTGAAAAATTTATACCATTATTTTATTCACACTTAATACCACCTTTGCCTAAGCGCGCCTCAACTAACCTTACCCATAGGCTTGCGCCAATGGGGATTAAAGCATCATTAAAGTCATAACTTGGGTTATGTAAGGTACAAGGTCCCATACCATGCCCTAAGTCACGGTGATCGCCATCACCATTACCTAAGGCAAAATAACACCCTGGTTTTTCTTGTAAAAAGAAACTAAAGTCCTCAGACCCCATGGTTGGAGTAAAGTTAACCACCTGATCTTCTCCCAACAAACTTTCCGCAACCTCACGCATGTATTGTGCTTGAGAGGCATGGTTAATGGTGGCAGGGTAGGCCCTTTCAAACATAAACTGGCCTTCACAATCAAACGCTGAACATAAATCTTGAGAAATCTTTGCCATACGTTGTTCAACAGTTTGTAACGTTTCCTCAGAGAAGCAACGCACAGTACCTTCGATCACACAATCATCAGCGATGATATTAGTGGCCTCTCCACAGTGTATTTTGGTGACCGACAACACCACAGATTCCAATGGATTAACATTACGAGTCACAATAGACTGCAACCCCTGCACCAGCTGGCAGGCCACCAACAAGGGGTCTGCTCCCAGTTGTGGCATTGCGGCATGAGCACCCTTACCCACCACTTTAATTTTAAACTCACTGGCAGAAGCCATCATAGCTCCCGCTACTATTCCCACCGTACCTTGAGGGTAACCTGGCCAATTGTGATAGCCATAAATTTCATCAATCAAGAAACGTTCAAACAAGCCATCGTTAATCATGGCTTTAGCCCCTGCATCACCTTCTTCTGCTGGCTGGAAAATTACATACACCGTGCCCGTCGTGGCCACAGGCATGCATCTTGCCGGCATACTTGCTCACATGGTCAAACTGGTTATATTCTTGTAACGGTAAAGCGTCCATGTCTGCCCTAAGGGCAATACCTGCTCCAGCTGCATGACCTTTAATAACACCTACAACGCCCGTGACACCGATACCTTTATGTACCTCAATGCCCATGGCAGTGAGCTGATCAGCTACTATTTTTGCAGTGCGATGTTCAGTGTAACTTAATTCAGGGTGGGCATGGATATCGCGACGAATGGCTTTAAAGGTTTCAGCTTCAGCAACGATTGGAGCAAGCAGTGTCATATATAGTACCAAATTATTAACTTGATCTAAGATCAAGTTATCGATTGTTAAATACGCCTTGGCCACTACCCAGCCAATAATTTCTACTTCACGGTAATGAACCTTAAAGAGCTCACTAAAAAGTGCAATGGCAGCATAGCCTAATTGACGGACGACTAGTCAACACTAGACCATTGCTTTAGGTGAGCACGATAGCTTAATAACTCACCAAATGAGTTGCGTCAAAAGGTATAACTCTTTAAGTTAAGCCACCAATATAGCTCATCTAGTCGCGTTTTTGCTCCAGCACCGCTAAACTCCTTCTCAAGACCTTGAGTTGAAGCTCAGTTGTAAACAACTTGAAGCTGACCCAAACTATAATTTGATTTATTTAGGAAATATTATGACCTGTGTATTTGTTCAAATTCGTTGCAACCCTGGTAAAGCCTACGCCGTAGCTGATGCTATTTATGAACGTGAAATTGCCTCTGAGTTATATTCTACCAGCGGCGATTATGACTTATTAATGAAGCTTTACATCCCTTCAGATGCAGACGTAGGTAAGTATATTAATGACAATTTGTTAACCATAGAAGGTATTTCACGGTCATTGACCACCCTAACCTTTAAAGCCTTCTAATTATGCCTCCAGCACCCAATGCTTTACCTATTGATGAGGTGCTTCCAGAGCTGTGTGAGCGGCTAGAAAAAGGCCATGAAGTGGTTCTTATTGCGCCTCCAGGAGCTGGCAAAACAACCCGTGTACCATTAACAATACTTAAAGCGTTATGGCTGGGCCAGCAAAAAATACTGCTCATTGAACCACGCCGCATTGCCACCTTGGCCACAGCACACTTTTTAGCCCAAAGTCTTGGGCAAGCTTGCGGCCATACTGTGGGTTACCGCATGCGTTTGGACACCAAAGTAAGTGCCCATACACGTATTGAGGTAATAACCCATGGCGTTTTGCTGCGCATGCTACAACAAGACCCAAGCCTTGAAGGTATCGGCGCAGTTATCTTTGATGAGTTTCACGAGCGCAGCTTAGACGGCGATTTAAGTTTAGCCA
>CAJXEN010000175.1 GCA_913052465.1 uncultured Oceanospirillaceae bacterium | reverse complement strand
CGGGGTTTCTTTTTGTCTGGCACACGTTCTGCAATATCAAATTCCCGAGTTTTCTTTTTGCTCTCCACCCGCTTGAACAAATCTTTTTTTATTTCAAATGTTTTTTTCATAATGCCCCATCCTAGATACCTGCCCTGCTGCTAGGCTAACATCCCGGCTCTTTGAGCTATTACTAAATAAAGGTTCATTATAACTTTAAATAGCTTCGCCGTCTTCGTTATAACGAAAATCAGCAGGCACTTCTGGGTTAGGCTGCAGGGGCCTGGGAACACCCGGTGTTACGGCATTGAGCTGATACACATAGGCAAGCACTTGGGCCACAGCGACAAAAAGGCCTTCTGGGATCTCTTCCTTAATTTCACAGGTAAAATATAGCGCCCTGGCTAATAAAGGCATACGCAGCATCTGCACACTTTCTTCTTCGGCAAGTTCACGTATTCGGGCTGCCATTTCGCCTTGTCCTTTTGCTAAAACGACCGGAGCACCAGAACCTGCCTGGTCATACACCAAAGCTACAGCAAAATGTTGAGGATTGGTGATAACAACATCAGCATTAGTGACGTCATCTAACATTCTTCCCATGGCCATTTCTCGTTGCCGCTGACGCACCTGGGCTTTCACTTCAGGGCGACCTTCCATCTCTTTCATTTCATCTTTAATGTCTTGCATAGACATTTTTAACTTTTCAGTGTGACTATATATTTGATAAGGCACATCAATCGCTGCGATCACCATCAACGACAAACACATATAGAAAAAGGCCCACAATAAAACCATTCCACCTTCTTCCATAGCGATACCTAAAGGCATCTGACCCAAGGCCAAAAGGTGGCCAATTTGTGAAGAGACCACAAGATAACCTATGCCGGCAACCAGCATAAACTTAACCAACGCCTTTACCAGTTCCATCAGAGCTTGTGTGCCAAACATACGCTTAAGGCCAGACAGTGGGTTGAGTTTATTGGCCTTAAAACCAAGGGCTTTAGTAGAAAAAAGCCATCCCCCAATAAGTGCAGGGCTAATTAACGCCAAGGCAAAAGTAAGCAGTAAGAAAGGCATAACTGATAGAATGCCGTCAACTAAGGTTGATAATAAAACACTCGGTAACAGTTGGGTATCCATCAAAAGGTCACGCTCAATTGTCAAAGACGAGATTAGCATTTGTGAAATATTGTCAATAATGGTGCCGCCAGTAGCCAGTAAAAAGGCCGCACCCAGCACCATAATTATGGTCATAGAGAGTTCTTTTGAGCGCGGCACCTGACCATCTTCGCGTGATTTTTCGAGCTTTTGGGCCGTGGGCTGTTCAGTCTTTTCCTGGGAACTGTCTTCAGACATGGTTAACCTACACCCAATAACAAGCGTATTTGTTGAAACGCTTGAAACCATAGATTTTGTACGTTTGCCAAAAACGTAGGTAACAGCACAATCATTACCACGATACCCATTAACAACGTTAAAGGAAAACCGACAGCAAATACATTTAAACTCGGAGCAGCCCTAGAAATCACACCCATAGCACTGTTTGTGAGTAATAAAATAATCATTGCTGGTAGCGCAATCATGGCCGCCCCTGTAAACAACAATATAGACCACTGCAAAACATCCCACACCATTGCCATTTTTAGTTGAGGTTCACCAATAGGCCATAAGCGAAAGCTGTCGAGTAGCAACTCTATAAGAATGAGGTGACCACCAATAGAGACAAAAACTAACGTCGCCAGTATGACCAAAAACTGCGATATAACTGGGGTTTGTACGCCACTGTTAGGGTCTACCATCATGGCAAAGCCCAATCCCATTGACAACGAAATAAACTCACCCGCAGCACTCACTGCGGCAAAGACAATCTGTAACAGCAACCCCATGATTACCCCAATGACTACCTGCTCCAGCAGCAACACCAGGCCTGCACCAGATAACACATCAATGATGGGCCAATCGTGTAGCGGGTAAATGAGAATAGTAAGGATCATCGCCAAGCTGACCCGGACGGTCGTGTTAACACTCATAGCAGAGAATACAGGCGTTGCAAGTAGGCACGCACTAATGCGTGTCATAGGCCACAAGAATGTGTAAAGCAAGGCAAGTACGTCATCCCAAACGACAAACATAACTAACCGATGATACCGGGAATACGTTCAATTAAATGCGAAGCAAAATCTGTCAACACTGTAATTTGCCATGACCCAAACAGGTACAGCACTAACACCAAACATACCAATTTAGGAATGAAGCTTAAGGTCATTTCGTTAATCGACGTAGCAGCTTGCACAATACCGATCAGTAAACCAACCACAAGGGCTACCAATAACAATGGACCTGCGATAGTGGCCGTCACTAACAAGGCCTCTCGGCCAATGTCTAATACAATACCTTGATCCATCACTAACCTCCACGTCAGATATAGAAACTACCAGCTAAGGTACCTAATATCAAAGCCCAGCCATCTATCAAAACAAACATCATAATTTTAAATGGCAACGAAATCATCATCGGCGATAACATCATCATACCCAATGCCATCAACACACTAGCCACTACTAAATCGATCACCACAAACGGCACAAACAATAAAAATCCAATCTGGAACGCAGTTTTCAACTCACTGGTCAAAAAGGCAGGAATCAACAATTGCATCGGCACACTCTCAGGCCCATCAAGGTCTTCCTGGCCTGAAATTTGTGCAAACAACTCAATATCAGATTCACGGGTTTGTTTAAGCATAAACTGCCGCAAGGGCTGCTGGCCCACCTCAAAGGCTTGGACGAAATCAGCCTGATCGTTAAGGTAAGGCTGAATGGCTTCATCATTTATTTGAGTAAACACCGGAGCCATAATGAACAGTGTTAAGAATAGTGCCAAACCCAATAACACCTGATTAGGTGGCGTTTGGTTGGTACCTAAAGCCATTCGCAATATCGACAAAACAATAATAATGCGTGTAAAGGAAGTCATCATTAATAACAATGCAGGCAGCATTGTAAGCAATGTCATCAAGGCTAAAATTTGAAGTGTTAAACTGTATTCTTGTTGGCCATCAGCATTGGTTTGCACAACTACGCCAGGCAAAAGGTTCTCTGCAGCACTGACCTGAGGCACCACAGCAATCAATAACAATAACATAGCTACTGGTAACCAAGTTATGACGCGCCGCATGCTCATGTAGTGTCCTTGCGCTTTGCAGATTGAGTGTATCGACCTAATAATTGAGAGAACTGCTGAGATAAACCTGATTGAACGGGTTCTGGTGAAGATGTTTCATGTGGGCCTTGCTGGTCAACCGAAAGAGGGACACCATCTTGCACGTCAAGCTCGGCTAATAGCCGAATATTTTGTGCCGTTACCCCTAATAATAAGGGCTTGCCATCCACTTCTACCAGTAATAACTTGTCCCGATTACCTAATGCCATGGCTTCTACAAATCTAAGCCTACGGCCACCTTGAGGCCGGCGCTGCATAAACCACCGTGCAGCAAACACCATTACCAGCAAAATAGCTAACACCGACAACAAACTACCTATGGATTGCAACAATAACTGGGTATCACCTAACATAAATAGGCCTTAAATTTTACGTATTCGGTCGGCAGCATCAAGCACTTGGGTCAAACGGATCCCATAACGCTCATTTACTACCACCACCTCACCTTTAGCAATAACAGTATTATTCACACATACATCGATTGATTCTCCAGCTAGGCGGTCAAATTCAACCACACTACCCTCACTCAAACGCAGCAAGTCTTTAATTTTTATTGACGACCGGCCCACTTCTGCTGACAACATTACTGGAATATTTTGTAATATGTCAAGATCTAGCTCATCTTCAAAGCTAGGCAAGGCTATTGGGACTAACTCTTCTTCGCTCACGGGTATTTCCTTTATTTTTCTATTATTAGAGACATTCTAGTCCCATAAGTCTACCGCATAATCATCCTGTTTTACTTCGCCCACAATTTTCACAGCTGCATTCCCATTAGAACTTCCATAGACACCACTAAACAGCGGAATACCTGATGATGCCACGGTTACAGCTTCTGGCATTTTAATCGGAATAACATCGCCTACTTTCAGATTACGCAACTC
>CAJXEN010000174.1 GCA_913052465.1 uncultured Oceanospirillaceae bacterium | reverse complement strand
GGTAGTGACAACGTGGCACAGGAAGCCATAGCGCTAGGTGCTGAGCCTAAAGCCAATGTTCGCTGTTTACAGGCGTTGTTGGAGGTCATCGGGCTTGATGTGTGTGTGTTTGCATTTGCGGGCAGTATGGGTGCAGATTGCGCCCTAGCAGCAGGTATAAAAACCCAGGTGGTAGGCCATGCTAAAACTCAGCCTTCAAGTGCAAAAGATACCATGGAGGCGGCCAAAATCTTGTTAAAACAGGGCGTAGATTTATTGGTTTTTGTGGGTGGCGATGGCACTGCTAGGGATCTGCTCAAGGCTATTGGTGACCAAGTGCCAGTGGTCGGTATTCCGGCAGGTGTCAAAATTCATTCAGGTGTTTATGGAATTACGCCTACCGCTGCAGGACAAGTGATCGCCCAGCTGGTAAAAGGTGAACTGGTCAGTTTACGTAGCCAAGAGGTGCGTGACATTGATGAAGAAGAGTTTCGTGCTGGCCGCGTAAAAGCGCGATATTATGGAGAGCTGCAAGTGCCAGAGTCGCACCAGTATATGCAAGCCACCAAAGATGGTGCTAAAACCGGGTCCAAAGAAATTGAAGCTTTAGTTTTAGATGATATAGCAGCTCATATAGAAGAGCTTATGGAGCCTAATGTTAGGTATATTATGGGTTCCGGCTCGACTGTTGCAGCAGTAATGTATTATCTGGGCCTAGAAAACACCTTGTTAGGCGTAGACGTTATCGAAAACGGACAAGTGATCGCCAACGATGTAACTGCTCAGCAACTACTTGAATTATGTGCTCACCATTCAGCACAACTTATCATTACTTTGATTGGTGGCCAGGGTCATGTGCTGGGCCGCAGTAATCAGCAACTTAGTGCACCATTAGTCAGGCTCTTGGGATTAGCGAATGTTCATATTGTAGCCACTAAAACCAAACTCAAAGCACTACAAGGCCGGCCATTATTGGTGGATTCAGGAGACCCTCAACTAGATCAGGAATTGGCGGGTTTAGTGCCCGTCATATGTGGCTTTCACGATGTGGTTTTGTACCCATTAGGTAATCCAAAAGGTGGCCTTATCGATTCGATGTCGCCTAAGGCAGGCATAAGACAGCAGGGCTCTCCAGTACAGTCTTGACACTTTTGTCACTATGGCCACCATCGATGGTAAGTAACCTACTTAACCAGCCATAAAAAGTGATGGCTGACCGAAGGGTACAAGCCTATTGCAGATGGCCAAGGTTGGTGATTTGTCAATTAACAGGGATATGCCAGCTAATTAAGTAGCAGATCGATCTAGCTAGCTACTACTTGCGCAAGGTACCCAAGAAAGTAGCAATGCGGCCAACTGCCTCGATTAATTGCTCTTCATAGGGCAAGAATACAATGCGAAAATGCTGGCTGTCTGGCATGTTAAAACCACTACCTTGCACCACTAATACTTTCTGCTGTGACAATAGATCAAAGGCAAATTTTTCATCATTTTCAATGTTATAAATCTCAGGGTCTAAACGTGGGAATAAATATAGTGCACCCTCAGGTTTATGACAGCTTACCCCTGGCAAGGCATCCAGCATCTGCCATGCTAGATCACGTTGGCGCCGTAAACGGCCGCCGTTACACGTGAGCTCGTGGATGCTTTGATAGCCGCCTAGGGCCGTTTGGATAGCGTATTGACTAGGTACGTTAGAACATAAGCGCATGCTGGCTAACATATCTATGCCTTGAATGTAGTCTTTAGCCTTATGTTTAGCACCAGATAACACCATCCAACCAGAACGGAAACCTGCTGCACGATAGGTTTTAGACAGGCCGTTAAAGCTGATGAATAAAATGTCTTCAGCTAAGCTTGCTATGGGTGTGAACGTAGCTTCTTCATATAGGATTTTATCGTAAATTTCGTCAGCAAAAATAATCAGGCCATTGACGCGGGCTATCTCTATAATTGCTTCAAGAGTTTCTTTGGAATAGACCGCTCCAGTTGGGTTATTGGGGTTGATCACCACAATACCCCGGGTACGGTCAGTAATTTTAGATGCCATATCTTCAAGATTTGGCTGCCAGCCGTTGTTTTCATCACAGTGGTAATGTACGGGAGTACCCCCAGACAATGAGGTGGCAGCAGTCCAAAGTGGATAATCTGGTGCTGGGATAAGCATTTCATCGCCTTCGTTCAAAAGCCCTTGCATCGCCATAACAATCAGTTCACTCACGCCGTTGCCAATGTATATGTCATCGATGGTGACATTTTTTGTATGCTTACGCTGGCATTCGTGCATCACTGCTTTACGGGCGGCAAACAGGCCTTTAGAATCGCAGTAACCTTGAGCATTGGGAAGGTTATGAATCACATCTTGGACGATTTCTTCTGGCGCTTCAAAGCCAAAAGGAGCAGGGTTACCAATGTTGAGCTTGATAATCCGGCTGCCTTCATCTTCTAGTCGTTTAGCTTCTTCAAGCACTGGGCCCCGAATGTCGTAGCATACGTTTATCAATTTCTGTGATTTGCGTATCATGTTCATAGACTTGATCTCATCGAATTTATAATTTTATATGTGATAATAATAACTTATCATACGTGCTAGGATTTTTTTATAAAACTATAAAAACGTCATCAAACAGTATTATTTGACTAATACACATTATTTATTACTTAAAGAGGAATATACCAATGGCTGAAAACAACAGTGGCAAAGCAGGCGCCTCTAAATCTGAAGCTCAATGGAAAGACGAACTAAGCCCAGAGGCCTTTGCAGTGTGCCGCCAAAAAGGCACAGAAAGGCCCTATACAGGTCAATACGACCAGCACTTTGAAAACGGGCAATACCATTGCCATTGTTGTGGTGCAAAACTCTTTTCTAGTTTATCTAAGTTTGATGCTGGCTGCGGTTGGCCCAGTTTTAGCGCGCCAACCAGCGGCCCTGCCATTAAAGAACAAGTTGATGTAACTCACGGCATGAAACGAACTGAAGTAATGTGTGATGATTGTGGCGCTCATCTGGGCCATGTGTTTCCCGATGGCCCACCAGAAACAGGATTACGTTATTGTATTAACTCAGTTTCCCTAGATTTTAAAGAGGGCGGCTGAATAAATAGCTAGCTAGCCTGCTTTGTATCTGCGTGATGTGCGTTTTATTTATACGACATAAATACGGCTAGTTTTGGCCCAAAAAGTTAGCGAGGCTGATATCACTAAAACCACGCTCTAAGCTGGTGCTAAGCGCTTCGCTGATGATTTCTTGATTTTTTTGAGCATTAGGTAGTCGTGGGAACTTGTGGCTACGCTGAGTTCGGTAATGACCAGTGTGGCTGCTACCTCCAACGGTTGTGGTTAGGGTGATGTTAGCCTCAATATTAATGGTGTTAATTAAATTAACGGTTTGTGTGTCATAACTAAGTCCTTCAAGGATTAGGGTTAGGTGTGCTGGTGCTGAAGAGCTAGAACCATTAAACCCTAACTGGGAGGTAGCTTCCTGTGCTGCAGCCAATAATGCGGCGCTAATATCGTTGGATATGCTAATCACGCTTGATGTTTCATAAATGCCGCCTCTGCTGCCTAAAACGCTGCTAGAGCGACGGTCCTCTACTTGGATAGTCATCGTACGACCTTGGCCATATAAAGGGCCAGTCAATGTTGCTTGTGGATATAAGACAACAGACTGTGGGCTGACGGCACAGCCCCCCATAATTAGGCTCAAACTTAAACCTAAGGTAAAAAGTAGTGGTTTCATGTGTCAATCCTTAAATTCGTATTGTGCGAGTATAAAAAAATAATATAACTAAGACTATTACATCTTTGCTCTGGTTCCAAGCAATGTGGCTTAACAGTTAATTATTTACAAAAGTTGTACGGTTTTTAACCAGGATGAAGAAATATCGTCTTATTTTGCCTAAACGTTTGACATAGCTCAAGAAATCTTTAAAATTCGCTTCTCCTAAAGGCAACGCCGAACACGGTTAGCTAGATGGAAATGCGGAGCGGTAGTTCAGCTGGTTAGAATACCGGCCTGTCACGCCGGGGGTCGCGGGTTCAAATCCCGTCCGTTCCGCCATTTATTTTCTTTAAGCCACCCTTGAACTTGGCTTAAAATAGAAAATAGATAGCACTAGTACGTTGGGTGATTAGCTCAGTTGGGAGAGCATCTGCTTTACACGCAGAGGG
>CAJXEN010000173.1 GCA_913052465.1 uncultured Oceanospirillaceae bacterium | reverse complement strand
GATACCACGCACACCACGAGCGGTACGACCCATAGGACGTACATCGCCTTCATTGAATCTCACAGCCAAACCGTTGTTCGCAAACAGCATGATTTGTTGCTTGCCATCGGTCACGGTAGCACCGATGAGCGTATCACCTTCATCCAGGCCAAGGGCTATTAAGCCACTAGTGCGAGGGCGGGCAAAGGCAGTTAGAGGTGTCTTCTTCACAGTACCACTGGCAGTAGCCATAAAGATGAAGTGACCTTCTTGGTAACCACCTTCTGGCAACGGCAAAATAGTAGTTAAACGCTCTCCTTCCGCCAATGGTAAAATATTAACAATAGGTCGTCCTCGGGCGGTGCGGCTGGCTTGTGGAATTTCAAACACTCTCAACCAGTAAACTTTACCAAAGTTACTGAAGCACAAAATAGTGTCGTGTGAAGAGGTCACCAGTAAATGCTCTACAAAGTCGTCTTCTTTAACTCCTGTGGCTGCTTTACCACGGCCACCCCTGCGCTGAGCTTGATAATCACTAACAGGCTGAGTTTTAGCGTAACCACCGTGAGAGATAGTCACTACAAGGTCTTCTTCAGGGATTAGGTCTGCTACCGTGAGGTCTTGGCGTGATGCAATAATTTCTGAACGACGCTCATCACCATAGGCCTCTAGCACTTGTGCCAATTCTTCACGAATCACTTCCATCAAACGCTCGGCAGAACCTAGTATTTCCAACAACGCAGCAATACCTTCCAACAATAACTGATATTCAGTAACAAGCTTGTCTTGCTCTAATCCTGTTAAACGATGTAAGCGCAATTCTAGAATCGCTTGAGCCTGCCCTTCTGACAATTGATACTGATCGCCATGCAAACCGAATTCAACACCTAACGTGTCTGGTTTACAAGCGTCTGGGCCAGCACGCTCTAGCATCGCTACAACCGGGCCAGCAGGCCAACATTGCGCCACCAGTTTCTCACGCGCTTCGGCTGCATTAGTAGAGGTTTTAATTAGCTCAATTACAGGATCTATGCTGGCTAAAGCTATCATCAAGCCTTCAAGCACATGCCCACGTTCACGCGCCTTACGTAACTCAAATAACGTCCGGCGAGTCACTACTTCACGGCGGTGGCGTACAAAAGCTTCAAGCATTTGTTTAAGATTTAAAGTGCGTGGCTCGCCATCAACCAAAGCCACTACATTAATACCAAAAACATTTTCCATTTGCGTTTGAGCATACAAATTATTAACGATCACTTCGGGCACTTCACCACGACGCAATTCAATCACCATACGCATGCCGTCTTTGTCAGACTCGTCACGTAGTTCGGTAATACCTTCAATTTTTTTATCTTTAACAAGCTCGGCAATTTTTTCAATTAAACGTGCTTTGTTAACCTGGTAAGGCAACTCGGTAACTATAATGGAAGGCTTATTATTCTTTGGATTTTCTTCCACATGATAACGAGCACGAACATATATCCGACCACGGCCTGTACGGTAAGCTTGCACAATGCCTGCACGACCATTAATAATGCCTGCTGTTGGAAAGTCTGGACCAGGGATGTGCTGCATCAGCTCATCGACTTCTATATCAGGATTCTCAATGAGGGCTAAACAACCACTCACAATCTCATTAATGTTATGGGGTGGAATGTTAGTCGCCATACCTACAGCAATACCAGAGGACCCGTTAACCAACAAGTTGGGGAAACGTGTTGGCAATACATCAGGAATCATTTCCGTGCCATCATAGTTGGGCACAAAATCGACTGTATCTTTCTCTAAATCAGCCAGCAAGTCATGAGCAATTTTCTTCATACGGATTTCCGTATAACGCATTGCTGCTGCAGAATCACCGTCTACCGAACCAAAGTTGCCTTGACCATCAACTAACGTGTAACGTAAAGAAAAGGGCTGGGCCATTCGTACGATAGTGTCATACACCGCAGTGTCACCGTGGGGGTGATACTTACCAATAACATCACCCACCACACGGGCAGATTTTTTGTAGGCTTTATTCCAATCGTTGTTTAACTCATTCATAGCGAACAACACACGCCTGTGCACAGGCTTTAAGCCATCACGCACATCAGGCAACGCACGCCCAACAATTACACTCATGGCGTAATCTAAATAGGATTGTTTGAGTTCATCTTCAATATTTATAGGCGATATTTCTTTAGACATTTCAGCCATAATTATGCCATGTTCCTTATGCGACTAACGCTTCGAGCTTACCTTTCGGCGCCCTTATGAATAACGCCTAAAAATGGCGTCAGATAATCTACGATTTTAGCACAATTATGCGCTAATTCGCCACCTACAAAGCCATCATTAACGGCTTCTAAAAATGACCTTTTTCAGATGCAGCGAATGCATTTACGCGCTATACTGAAGGCTAATTTCTATTAGCATGAAACGCCACTGTGACTCAAAACGTAGACCCTGAAGAAATCGCTAAATTTGAAGCCCTTGCTGCCCGTTGGTGGGACTTAAATAGCGAGTTCAAACCGCTTCACGCCATTAATCCATTACGCATAGGTTGGATTGATGAGCGCGCTCATTTACATGGCAAGAAAGTTGCAGACATTGGTTGTGGTGGTGGCATTGTTGCTGAAGCCATGGCGCAACGTGGCGCCACAGTAACTGGCATAGACATGGGTATGGCACCACTTAAAGTGGCACAACTGCACAGTTTAGAAAGTGGAGTCGATATTGATTACCGGCAAATGACTGCAGAGCAACTGGCAGATGAAGAACCAGGGCTGTACGATGTGGTGACCTGCTTAGAAATGATAGAACACGTACCTGACCCCAGCGCGATCATTGCAGCCTGTGCAAAACTGCTCAAGCCAGGCGGACAAGCCTTTTTTTCAACCATTAATCGCAATCCAAAATCATACTTATTTGCTATCGTTGGGGCGGAATATTTATTGAAGATGCTCCCCAAGGGTACGCATGAATATAAGAAATTCGTCAAACCCTCTGAATTGCATGACTATATGCGTATGGAAGACTTGTCTGCCCAAGAGATGACAGGCATGACTTATAACCCGCTCACTAAAACATATGCCTTAAAAGCTCGCGATGTGGATGTCAACTACCTCGTATACGCCACCAAACCTCAAGTTGACCAGCCATAGGTCGATATTTATATTTTACACGACCTAGGTTTCACTTATTTTAGGAACATACCTTCATGCTTGACTATACTGCACCGGAAAAACTACTCAAAAATAGAATAATTTTAATCACCGGTGCTGGTGATGGTATTGGTCGCGCGGCGGCCATAGACTGCTCTCGATTAGGAGCAACGGTTATATTACTGGGGCGCACACTAGAAAAACTCGAAGCGGTATACGATGTGATCGAACGT
Organism: uncultured Oceanospirillaceae bacterium; assembly: GCA_913052465.1. GTDB lineage: Bacteria > Pseudomonadota > Gammaproteobacteria > Pseudomonadales > Balneatricaceae > Njordibacter. The sequence goes on along the minus strand of CAJXEN010000173.1, from coordinate 792 downwards.
GCTGGGCACGGTCAACCAGCAATCTACCCCTTAGACCTGCGCACAGCTACAGATGAAGACTACATCGAACTTGCAGAGGTTCTAGAAGGTGAGTTTGGTCGCTTGGACGGTTTGCTTCACAACGCCTCGATATTGGGCGAATGTACACCATTATCTCAATATGAATCCCGCACTTGGCGCCTGGTTATGCATGTTAATGTTACCGCAGCATTCATGATGACAAAGGCACTTATGCCTTTGTTAGACACATCTAAGGATGCCTCTGTCATCTTTACTACCTCTGGAGTTGGCGCCCAAGGTAAGGCTTACTGGGGGGCTTATAGTGTATCAAAGTTTGCAATAGAAGGTATGGCTCAGGTGCTGGCAGAAGAAACTGAGAACACTAGCAGCATTAGGGTCAACATTATTAACCCTGGAGCGACTCGCACCAATATGCGGGCCCAAGCTTACCCAGGCGAAGATCCAGGGCTAAATTTAACACCAGAATCAATCATGCCAACATACCAATACTTACTTGGCCCAGACAGTAAAGGTATAACTGGGAAGCGCTTCAACGCTCAAGAAATGGCTAAGGAGCCAAAAGAAGAAACTAACTCCAGCGACAACGACTTCCAAGCTTCTGAAGAATAAAGTAAACGTCTAGGCTCACCAACATTCTGCTTTGTCACAACGCGGCCCCCTTAGTTATTGTTATGACTGACAGAGTAGGCTTCAACCAATACGAACTTTCCCTGGCGGGTTAATTTCTTCAACACTGCTTCGCGCTTGCTAGCAGCAGAGCGATCTAGCTGT
>CAJXEN010000172.1 GCA_913052465.1 uncultured Oceanospirillaceae bacterium | reverse complement strand
CAAGCTTATACGGGTTGGAAATTTTACAAGAGCACTTTCAAGATGTTCAAGGTAATACAACACGGTTTTTAATATTGTCTCGTGAGCACAAAATACCTACTCAAATCACGGGAAAAAAATACATCACGTCATTTTTGTTTACTGTACGTAATATTCCATCTGCTCTTTATAAAGCCATGGGAGGCTTCGCCACTAATAACGTTAACTTAATTAAGCTAGAAAGTTACACTCCAGATGGACGCATGGTAGCCACTCAATTTCATATTGATGCTGAAGCCCATCCGAATGATGCCAATATGATGTTAGCCATGGACGAACTAGCGTATTTTGCTAAAGATATTCGCATGCTCGGCACCTATGCTGCCAGTGACTACCGTTACCTGAAGGTAAAATAAGGCTTGATGCTGGGGATGAAACACTGCATTCGTTTGACTAGCATTGGCTTGCCATGGGACTTTGAGTAGACCTATTGCAAGCCAGACATAGACAAAATATTAGACGATGATGCCAGTATTATCAGCCAAGCAGCTGCTAACCCTGCGCTTATAAACATTAGTGCCAAAGGCATCACACCTAACAGACTGGTGGGCATATTCACTGGTGTTAACAGGTATATGGCGCCATTTGATGTCGCCTTTAAACGCAGCAAGGATTAGTGGCAAGGTTTAACCTCTCTGCCCAGCTGCTCTGACAACCACCTATGGTGTGGAAAATTGAGCGCTTTGTGGCTTATAAAAAAGCCAACAAATTAACCCCAGCTAATCGCCATTTTTTTTAGCAGTAACCAAAACTAACTCAGCCATCAAAATGAGAACTTTACTATGACAACATCTGCCAAATTACTCTATGTAGCCATACTTGTAGGGCTATTTTCTGCTGGTTTATTATTGGCCAAATATACCCCTTGGCAAGATAAGGGAGTAGCTGATGCAGGCTATGGCAACTTGGGTGGAGATTTTAAGTTGAACAGTGCTACTGGTGAAGTAAAGCTGGAAGATTTCCGTGGCCAACTGGTGTTAATGTACTTTGGCTTTACCTCATGCCCAGATGTGTGCCCTGCAGAACTGGCTACTATTGCTGCTAGCATGCGTCAACTAACACCAGGTCTAGAAGCACAGATTCAGCCTTTGTTCGTGAGTGTAGACCCAGAACGTGACACGCTTGATAACTTAGCCAAATATAGCACCTATTTTCATCCTAAAATGTTGGGTATTACTGGCAGCATAGATACCCTAGACCAAATAGTAAAAAGCTACGGCGCATACTACCGCCAAATTCCATTAGAAAACTCTGCTTTAGGCTATACTGTCGACCACACTTCCAGGGTTTACCTGATAGGCCGTGAAGGTCAGCTAATTAGCACCATTGCCCATGGTACATCGGCAAATGATATGACAGCCTTACTTAAACTGCACTTATAGCGTGTTTTTAGAGCCACTTTCTTCTGGCCAGTAGAGTTGATCAAGTGTCACTTGGCCACCATAAGCTAATGTTAGCTGCGATAGCAGTAATGCAGCTTGGGGTGGTAGGTTATTTAAAAAATAAGCCCGAGCCTGGGCTGAGACTAGCAGCCTAAAGGCCAAATCATCACCCTTTTCACCCGCTAGGTTGTCAGCGCTGGCAACAAACACTCGCCTACTAGCGATACTAAATAGCCACTCTAGGGCCTGAGGTTTAACTTCTACTTTTTCAAATTGTATTTGTAGTTCACGGCTGCGACCGTCTGGGCTATACCAATAACCAAAGTCTTCAAGTAATCTACGTGCCTTACCTGCCAAACACCAATGTGCAATTTCGTGTAAGGCGCTGGCAAAATAGCCATGGGCAAATACGATTTGATGATAGCCATGCTCTGTATTGGCTGGCTCATAAACAGGTTCGTCTAGCGCTCCATTACGCCCATCACACAAGGCACAAAGTAAACGTGTATTGTGAGTATCAGCAAACACACCATTAAACAGCTTGATAATGTCTTGGCACCGGTATGTGGAGTGTATAGGCATTAGTTATGCATGGCCGAATATTATAAAAGAGGCTATTATAGCTCATCTTTTTTGTCGCCAACATGTTGATTTTCCTGATGCATCAAACCATGAATAAAACCTATAGTGCTAAGGCTATGGGGCAAGAATTACGCCAGTTTTTACGTTTAGGCACGCCGATACTCATTGCTGAGGCTTTACACATGAGCGCCAGCTTTGTTGACACTGTTATGGCTGGCCGCTACAGCTCAGCAGACCTAGCTGCTGTTGCAGTAGGGTCTAGTCTTTTGTTCCCTGTGTTGATATTAATGATGGGCGTCATTATGGCAACAACACCCACGGTGGCTCAATATTTTGGCGCTAAAAAACTCACACTAATTGGTCCATTTATTCAACAATCCCTTTGGCTTGCCGTCATTTTAAGCTGTTTAGCAGTGGGTTTATTATACGCCTTAGACCCATTATTTGATTGGTTAGACATTAAGGATCCGATCAAAGGTATTGGCTTACGCTATTTACATGCAGCAGCCTTAAGTTTACCAGCCGTGGCTATTATGCAAAGCTTGCGTAGCTTTAGTGAAGGCTTAGGCATTACTAAACCTATGATGTATTTTAGTCTGTTAGGTTTAGTGATCAACATTCCCATGAACTACATTTTTATATACGGCCATTTCGGTGTACCCGAAATGGGTGGTGAGGGCTGTGGCTGGGCTACGGCCATCAGCATGTGGGCCAGCGTTATAGGTATGGCAGTTTACGTGTATGTTAAACCAGCCTATCAACGATGTGCTATGTTCACACAATTTGATTGGCCTAAACTCACTACGCAACTACAAATTTTAAAAGTAGGTTTACCTATTGGATTTTCTATCTTTATAGAGGCCACAATGTTTGCCATAGTGGCTTTACTGTTAGCACCTTTAGGTGCCGATATTGTTGCCGCACACCAACTGGTTCTCAATTTTACCAGTATGTGTTTTATGATCCCGTTAAGTGTCGGCATGGCTGTTACCATTCGTGTAGGTCACGGAATTGGTGGTAACTTACCAGACCAAGTCAAACGTTCTGTGTTAATAGGTTTTGGCTTAGCGTTAGGCTTATCAAGCCTTTCCTGCTTGGTCATGTTAATGCTTCCAATCACTTTGGCCAATATTTATACCACCGAACCTATCGTCGTAGAAATCGCTGCCAGCCTCTTTATCTTTGCAGCTTTGTTTCAGTTTTCAGACGCATTACAAATCGCAGCCAATGGAGCTTTGCGTGGTTTCAAGGATACAGCTAAACCATTATTACTAATTTTTATTGCCTATTGGTTAATTGGCCTTCCCTTGGGATACGTATTAGGTATGACTGACATAATATACCCACCAATGGGGGCTGCAGGGTTTTGGATTGGCATTATTTTTGGCCTGAGTGTGGCAGCAGTATTATTGGGCCTGCGTTTATGGCGAGTGCTAAGTAAACCTTTTCCACAGCCTAACTAAATTGAAGCGTCTACAGTTATTATTGCCAACATTCAATATGTGAAAATACTTATAATAAAAAAACCTACTTTAATTTTATTTTAAAGTAGGTTTTTATTAATATTCACTAAACAATAGTTGGATTTAATTTATCTATGGATGAGAATTTTCAACATGATATTTTTTATCAACAGGACGGATAGTTAAGTTAGCAAAGAAAGCAATTACCAATAAAGCAGCCATTGCATACATTGTTGTATTATAAAGACTTGGCGTTGGGTCAATGGTGCCAGCAGGAACTAGCTCCATTAAATTACTTACGGTTACTGTTTTTGCTGCAACCAGTTCATTTAACTGACTAACCGAAGAACCAAATTTAGCTTGAAATACGGCAGGATCTATTATTTTTACTAAATCACTTATAGCATCATTCACTGACATATTTCTTAAATACGTGATCGCAAATGGGCCTAAAACACCGGCAGTTGCCCAAGCGGTAAGTAATCGCCCATGTATACCACCTACGTGTAAAGTGCCAAACATATCGGCTAAATAAGCAGGGATCGTTGCAAACCCACCTCCGTACATGGTGAAGATGATCATGGTTGCACCATAGAACATAACTAACCAAACTGTTGAAGGGTCAGCACTTACTTGCGATGCTGCGTATGGAATGGATAAGTAAAGCAACGTCCCAAGTATAAAGAAACAGTGATAGGTGTTTTTCCTGCCAATAAAATCAGACATAGAGGCCCAAAAGAATCGACCACACATATTAAAAACAGAAATCATTAATACATAAGTACCTGCAAAAGTAGCAGTAGCGACATCA
>CAJXEN010000171.1 GCA_913052465.1 uncultured Oceanospirillaceae bacterium | reverse complement strand
CATAAACCCCCATGTCTTTAGTGACCTTGTCAAACAAACAACCACCTACAAAGAAGCCATTTTCATGGCCATCTACAACCAAATCGCGTCCATCTACAACCAGTTCAGCACCTTCTGACACGCCTTGGCTTACTAAACGACGCACACGTTCTTGGGCTGCGGCCGTGATCAACGGGCCCATTTCATTACTAACATCAGTACCGTTACCTACTTTTAGCGCTTCTACTTGTGGCTTTAACTTAGCCACTAATTCGTCTGCTGCGGCATCACCTACACAAACAGCAACCGAAATAGCCATACAACGCTCGCCACAAGACCCATACGCAGCACCCATAAGTGCGTTTACAGCATTATCCATGTCTGCATCAGGCATGACGATAGCGTGGTTTTTTGCACCACCTAAGGCCTGTACACGTTTGCCATTGGCCGTACCTGTAGCATAGATGTATTCGGCGATAGGTGTAGAGCCTACAAAGCTAACAGCCTGTACACGAGAATCTTCGAGAATAGTGTCTACAGCAAGCTTGTCGCCGTTAACAATGTTAAATACGCCATCTGGCAAGCCCGCTTCTTTAAGCAATTGACCAATCAACAAGGGCGCACTTGGATCACGTTCAGACGGCTTTAGTACAAAGGTATTACCGCAAATGATCGCCATAGGGAACATCCACATAGGCACCATGGCAGGGAAGTTAAACGGCGTAATACCGGCAACTACACCTAAAGGCTGAAACTCAGACCAACTATCGATCGCTGGACCAGCGTTTTTGCTATGTTCACCTTTTAGCAATGTGGGTGCACCGCAGGCATATTCCACTACTTCAATACCACGAATGAGCTCACCAGCAGCATCGTCTAGTACTTTGCCGTGCTCATTGGTAAGGGCAGCACAAATTTTGTCAGAGTTCTCTTCAAGCAGTTGTTTAAAGCGGAACATCACTTTGGCACGTTTTTGTGGCGGCGTATTACACCACGCAGGGAAAGCTGCTTGTGCCGCAGCAATAGCATCTTCTACGGTAGTTTTACTAGCCAAGGCTACTTGACGCACTATCTCACCAGTAGCTGGGTTATAAACGTCTTGTACGCGCTGAGTATCGGCAACTATTGCACCATTAATAAAATGTCCTACAACTTGCATTTTGTTTCCTCGCTGTCCAAATTTAGGACTTGATTGGTTATTTGATGACTATAGTACTTTTACGGCATCAAAAGCACTATTAGGTCAATATTTAATTTTCATTTCATAGCGAACTTAGCCAACTCGTGTTGGATTTATTGGCTAAGTTCTAAGCAGCACGCTATTAATCTAAACTCTGAATGGCATCACCTAAAGCATTCACTAAGCGAGTAATATCTTCCTTTTCACTCACAAAGTTTGGCCCCAACTGAATAGTATCACCACCATAACGCACGTAAAAACCAAGATCCCATGCTTTCATAGCGATTTCATAGGGACGTCTGGCAGGCTCTCCAGGGTAGGATTCGATGGTTAAAGCTCCAGCTAAACCATAGTTGCGAATGTCACTCACATAGTTCAAGCCTTTTAGGCTATGAATGGCGTCTTCAAAGTGAGGTGCAAGGTCTGCAGCACGCTGCGCCAACTGTTCATTTTCAAAGATGTCCATGGCAGCTAAACCTGCAGCACAGGCTACAGGATGCCCAGAATAGGTGTAACCATGAGGGAATTCAACCATGTATTCAGGCCCACCAGCATCCATAAAGGTATGATATATCTCACTCTTTGCAACTACGGCACCCATTGGTATGGCGCCATTAGTGATGCCCTTAGCTAGGTTCATAATATCAGGAATCACCCCAAATGCATCAGCACCAAAGGCTGCCCCTGCTCGGCCAAAACCAGTAATTACTTCATCGAATATTAATAAAATACTATGGTCATCACATATTTTACGAAGGCGCTGTAAATAACCCTGAGGTGGCACCACAACCCCTGCTGAGCCTGCAAAAGGCTCAACAATGACTGCGGCAATATTAGATGCATCATGCAGTGCAATTTGTTCCAATAAATGGTCGGCAAGTTCTAACCCGTGTAGTGGCATACCTTTGCTAAATGCATTTTCAGGTAATAAAGTATGAGGTAAATGATCAGCGTCTATGCCAGTGCCATACATCTTACGGTTAGCCGCTATGCCACCCACACTTATGCCACCATAGTTCACACCATGATAACCCTTACTACGCCCAATTAATTTCGTTTTGGTAGGCTGACCACATTGGCGCCAGTAGGCACGAGCCATTTTTAATGACGTATCAGCAGATTCTGAACCAGAGTTAGTAAAAAACACATAATCCAAACCTTCTGGTGACATTTTGGCTAACCGATCGGCCAGTTCAAACGCCTTTGGATGGCCATGTTGAAAAGCAGGCGCATAATCCAGGCTTTTCAATTGTTTATACACAGCTTCTGCAATTTCTGGTCGGTTATGACCAAACCCACAACACCATAAGCCTGAAAGCCCATCATAAATACGACGGCCATCGGCGGTGATATAGTGACTTTGTTCAGCCGACACAATCATACGTGGCTGTTCTTTAAACTGACGGTTAGCGGTAAACGGCATCCAGTGGGCTTCGAGCTGTTCGCGGCTCAAACCACCAGTAAGTGACTCATAACTCATGGTTATACTCCATCATTAACATTAAATAGAGTTTAGGCTTGCACTTACAACAGTTAAATATTAAGTTAATTACATTAACTTAACTAAATGATTAACTATATAGCTAACTAATATGTCAACACACCTTGGTTTAAGTCGTTTATCTGATATTGATCTGCGCCTATTACGAATTTATAGAACAGTTGTTGAAGCGGGCGGTTTTGCAGCAGCAGAAGTAGAGCTCAATATTAGTAGAGCAGCCATTAGCATGGCCATGGGAGATTTAGAAACTCGCTTAGGGTTACGTTTGTGCCAACGAGGCCGTGCAGGTTTTTCAGTTACGGATGCTGGGCAACAAGTCTATGAAGCTATTTTACAATTATTCACCTCTATCGAAGGCTTTCGTACTCGGGTTAATGCCTTACACGATCAACTTAAAGGTGACTTAAACATTGGTATTGCCGACAACCTTGTCACCCTACCACATATGAAAATCACTAATTCACTACGCCAATTGAAGTTACAAGCATCAGATATTGGCATCAACATTAGCATGATGCCACCTAATGAAATTGAAAAAGCAGTATTAGATGGCCGCTTAAATGTAGGCGTTATTCCACGTTTAAGAAAAATTTCTGAACTAGAGTACATTCCTCTTTACGAAGAGGAATCTTGTTTGTACTGCAGTTACCATCACCCATTATTTGACATGGCAGAGCAACAAGAAGTTATTCCCCAAGTACCAAACTATGACGCTGTGGCCCCTGCCTACGCACAAACAGCTGCCACCAAAATTCAATATCAAGGGCTAAAGACTAGCTCTACTGCCACCGATAGAGAAGGCGTAGCCTTTCTTATTATGACCGGTTGTTTTATTGGTTATTTGCCTACCCACTATGCCGCACAATGGGTACAGCAAGGCAAGATGAAAGCTTTATGCTCTGGTTATTTTCACTACAGTACTGATTATGCAGTAATTCACAAAAAAAATGCGCCTACAAATTACCTGGTAGACGCATGGATCAAAGAATTGTTAAAAAACTGACTTAGCTTCCTTTGCTTAGGTTTGCTTTACCTTGCTTAGGCTTGCCTAGCCTAACAATGGCAGTTTCTCCACCGCTAGAGTGGATAACCACTGGGCACCGTCTTCAGTAATAACAATATTTTCTTCGTGTACCATCTGTTTTACTTTGCCATCACCATTTAGATACGACATGCCTGGTTCTAGCGTCATGATCATACCCACCTCTAGAATGGTTTCATCAGTTTCAGTATTAGATGGCCATTCGGTTAAATCAGAACCTAAGCCATGGCCTAAGCGTCCAACGTCGTTACCTAGGGCACCGTTAGATTGCATGATAGGCCACATGGCACGGTATAAATCGCTGGTAGTATTGCCAGCTTTAGCAGCAGCAAAACCTGCATCTGTAGCGGCATAAACAGTTTCATAGGCCGCTTTTGTTTCTTTGGAACAATCACCAAAACACCAATTACGGTCAAAATCACAAAAATAGCCTTGCCATACAGTACCCGTATCAATAATTAATAGGTCACCTTCTTCGATCAGCCGATCAGTTGGCCCCATTATAATGTCGTCGTAACCATCTGGGCCCGAAGATGACACTATAAAGGGTGAGTGGTCTGCACCTTGTCGCAACAGCTCCATTCTAAATGCAGCCACGACCTC
>CAJXEN010000170.1 GCA_913052465.1 uncultured Oceanospirillaceae bacterium | reverse complement strand
GGGTTACTTCCCTCATCCCCATGGCCCTAGAGCAACCAATGTTTCGCCTATAGGTGGTTTCTCCCTAGCCATACCCACAAACCTACCTCAAGATCGTGTACCTACAGCGTGGAAGATAATGCAATACCTCACCAGCCCAGAGATGATGAAGTGGTATGTGCAAAACGGCAGTATGTCCAGCCCTAGATTTTCCACCAGCTCAGACCCTGAAATAAAGGCTTTAAGTAATATTATTAGTCGTGTGGATACGATGGAAAAAAAGGGACAAATTCAGTTATGGCCTCGCGCACCAATTCCCGAGTTTGCGAGCATTGTAGCTATTTTGGGTGAAGAAATTCATGACCTTGTTAGAGGAAAGGTGAGCATTACCACTGCTTTAGAGCAATCGCAAAGTCGTGTAGACAAGTTAATGCGGCAACAGGGGCGATACTAACGGACCTAACTATAGATACTACAACGAAATGATTACAAGTCTTCCACATCTCGCCATTGTCGGCTTGTAGCAGCTTTCAAGATGGCGTCTATGGTGCACTGCACTTTGTAACCTTCACGAAAATCTGTGTGACAGGCAGTACCATTATTAAGGCTATCAATAATTTGAGAAACCTCAATAATTTTTAGGTCATTAAAACCTAAGTGGTGGCCTGCAGCAGGGCAGAAACTGCCATAAGGTTTGTGGTCGGGACCTGTTTCTAGTTTCTTAAAGCCGCTATAGCCAGCAGACTTCCCTGCTTCCCAAACGCGTAGTTCGTTCATTCGCTCTTGAGAAAAAGCAATCGCTCCTTTAGTTCCGGTAATTTCAAAAGATAAGTCCATAGTGCGGCCCGTGGCTAACCAATTGACATCAATACTGCCAACGACGCCAGATTCAAACTGCAGTAAAGCATGGGCAACATCATCAACTAACACTGGCTTTAACTCGTTTGACCCAAGACTTGTAGGTCGATACTTATGAACAGTGATGCTATGGGCACAAACCGAGGTGATGTTGCCCAGTAAATAACGTGCCATAGAGATAATGTGGCTATCAATATCAGCCATCGCGCCACCACCCTCCACCGCTGTTCTAAATGAGTGGGGCTGGTTAGGGTCAAGCATATAGTTCTCTGCATGTCGGCCATTAAAACTGGTAATTTCGCCTAACTCTCCAGCTTCGATCATCTGTTTGCACACTTCGATGAGTGGGTTTCTCAAAAAATTGAAGCCTACCATGGTGGTTATATTAGCCGCTTCGGCTGCTTGCATCATAATGCGTGCAGATGCAGAAGTAGTTGATAGAGGTTTTTCGCAATACACTATTTTGCCATTAGCAATAGCGCGTAAGGCAATCTCTTCATGCAAGGCGTTGGGTGCAGTAATAGAAACAAGATCAATTTCAGGGTGATCAACTAGAGTTTTCCAGTTGCTTGTGGCGTTTTCAAACCCCAGGTCTTTGGCGCTTTTTTTTGCCATTTCACTATTGATGTCGGCAATGGTGTGAAGATTAATGGTGACTGGCGAATTAAATAAACCAGCATAAGAGCGAAATGCGTTTGCGTGGCACTTGCCCATAAAACCTGACCCAATAAGACCTATGTTTAATGTACCTTGTATATTTGTCATAAGCTGATCCTAAATCCCTATATAAAAGTCTCTGTATTAGACGTAAATCAGTTTTTGAACAAATTGGTTATAACTGATGCAAACTAGTATGCCCATTGTTCACAATATTCCTATCTAAAATATGTCCATAATGGACATATGGCTTTATTTCAACATATGGCCACAATTTGTCCACCAATTTTATATTTAACCCTTTCAAACAACGACTTAGTATTAATAATGGCAAAGGCGACAACATTATTGTCCCTGCTATAACGTCACTTATATCCATATTGGATATATTTGCCGTTGCGCAGAATGAGGCCTTTATGCGACCTTTATAGTGCCTGCCCAGAAGAGCTATAAGGTTGTCAAAGCTTGGCTTGGTCAAAAAATGAGTGCTCGGTGAAAGTTTCTATACTGTAGTTAGCTTGCAGTAAGAGTGAGTAGTGAAGTGTGAACTTTAAGCAAAATTTTTCGAGTCAACCTTTAGGTGTCTATCCAACTAAAATAAGTAGGAAATAAAAATGAATAACATTAAAAAACGTATCATTGGTTCTGTGCTTGGGTTAGCTGTTACAGGGCTGGTTGCAACTGCACCAGTTATGGCTGATAACCTGCGCATGTCTTTTATCGTGAAAGACATGACTAACCCCTATTACTGGCGTATGGGTGACGGTGCTAAGGCAGCGGCTGCAGAATTGGGCATTGATTTATCATTTGTGTCGGCTAAAGTAAACGGTGATATCGAAGGTCAAATTTCAGTGGTTGAAACGGAATTGGTTAAGTCTCCGGACGCTATCATACTGGTTCCTATGAATGGCACCGCTTTGATTCCTAAGGTTATGGAAGCTAATAGCATGGGTATTCCAGTTATTACTGCGGATACACGTGTTGATGATGGTCCTGGTAAGGTTGAAACCTTTGTTGGCCTAGACGAGCGTACTTCGTTCTCTGGTATGGCTGAGTGGGTAGTGGCTAAGTTAGGTGGCCAAGGTAAAGTTGCTATTCTAGAAGGCTTTCGTGGTAGTTCTACTGCAGAGTTGCGTCTTAATGGCATGATGGATGTGTTTAACTCCCACCCTGGTATTGAAGTAGTAGCTTCAATCTCTGCTGATTGGGACCGCGAAAAGGCCCTAAAAGCTTCAGAAGATATATTACAGGCACATCCTGATGTTGATGCTATTTTAGGCTCTAACGACGGCATGGCATTAGGTGCAGTGCAAGCTGTTAAGAGTGCAGGCAAGCTTGGCCAGGTTATTGTGGTTGGAGATGACGCAATTCCTTCAGCGTTAGCGGCACTTATTTCAGGTGATTTAGATGCAACGATTGATGGCAATACTGATCAGGTAGGTTACCTAGCGGTTAAAGCAGCTTACGACTTGGTGGTGAACAAGATTCAACCAGAAGCTTGGATAGTTGTGCCTTCCTCTATCATGGTTGCTAAAGATGTAAGCCAAGAGTACCTTGATTCTCGTGGTATTGATCTATAACAAGAAAAACTGAGGTAAGGATAATTTACCCTAGTTAATAATAGGCCAATTTATAGGTTGGCCTATTTTATTTTAGGCAGAACAACCTTATTAAAGTATCCAGAACAAGGTATTTAAGCCCATGAGTGATAAAAAACCGTTGGTTGAAATGATCAATATCTGCAAACATTTTGCTGGTTTGCAAGCGTTATCTAACGCAAGTCTAGAACTTTTTCCTGGTGAAGTATTGGGGCTGTTAGGTCACAACGGAGCAGGAAAATCCACTTTAATCAAAGTTTTAGCTGGAGCTCATGGTGCTGACTCGGGAGAAATAAAAATTTCTGGTGAGTCGGTGGAGTTTGAAAACCCCAATAATGCAAGAGCTTACGGTATAGAAACCATTTATCAAGAGTTGGCACTGTGTGGCAATCTCAATGCGTCGGCCAATTTGTTTATGGGTAGGGAGCTTACTAGTTTTGGCTTTTTACGAACGAAAGCGATGCGGGTGGAGACGCAACAAGCACTCACCAAATTAAGTATAAAAATTAAGTCTCTTGACGTGGATGTGGAAACTATGTCGGGTGGGCAACGGCAGGCCATATCTATCGGTAGGGCAGTCCATTTTGACGCCAAAATTCTGATTATGGATGAGCCCACTGCAGCATTAGGCATGGAAGAAACCAAAATGGTTATTGAGCTCATTCAAGAGCTTAAAAGTACAGGAATTGGCATTATTTGGATTAGCCATGACATCCATGATGTCTATGCGTTCACCGACCGTATAGCGATTATGAATGGTGGCAAGAACGTTATTACCTGTGCCACCAAAGATTATACACAAGATGAAATTGTATCGATGATCATTTCAGGAAGAGCTCTGCCTAAGTCCCAAAACTCTGAAGTAAGTGAGGCTAACTAATGAAATCTGCTCTCAAAAAAATACAAGATTATCCATTAACGTGGATTGTTGTTGTAGGCCTTATTTTGGGCACCATATTATCCTTTTTATCGCCTTACTTTCTTACTGTAGGTAATATAACTAACCTCATGAAACAGGTTTCTATCGTTGCTATTTTGGCGGACGGTCAAGCGATTGTTATTTTATCGGGTGGCATTGATCTGTCGGTAGGCTCTGTTCTTGCGCTGTCAGCGATCACTATGGGCTGGCTCATCCAACAAGGGGTAGATCCTTCCCTAGCTGCATTAGCTGGGTTAGCTGTGGGTACGGTGACGGGTTTTGTTAATGGGTTCATTATT
>CAJXEN010000169.1 GCA_913052465.1 uncultured Oceanospirillaceae bacterium | reverse complement strand
ACACCTGCAATGTTACCCAAACCAACTGTGCCCGAGAGCGCCGTTGTTAATGCCTGAAAGTGAGACACTTCACCATCATCTTCAGCGTTTGGATCTGTGAATTTGCCTTTAATAATATCAATTGATAATCCAACTCGTCTGAATTGCACAAAGCCAAAGTAAAAAGTAAAGGTAAATGCAGCCACTAATAACCAACCAACAATCAGTGGAAAACTAGCTTCCCCTACAGGAACACTATAAAAAATAGAGCTAATGAAAAATCCTGTATAATCTTTGAAAAACCCATCAACTGCTGCACTAACTGCTGCAACAGCTCCCCCAAAGGAGTTTACTTCTGCTGCAAATATACTGGTGCTAAACATTAGTAGGGGCAACATTAGCAATTGTTGTACTCTATTCATATTTTGGTCCCTCATCATTTTGAAGCCCTTTAGCGGACCTTCTGTTATGTTCTAAAAACCACCTGATTCTGTGATGTTAGTAAAATGATCTACTAAACATTCAGACCTAAAAGTGGCACTTTTATTTTAATTATAAAAAAGAGACTCTTACACGAAAATTCATATTTTTATATTTTTCAAATCTCGAATAATGTATGGCTCTAAAATAGTATCTGCACTGAGTTTTAAACAAATAAATTATTAAAGACCCTTACGACACTGAGTTAGAACAGAGTTTGTCGCTCTAGCTCACTAATGAGGCCTGTAGAGGTGTTTTTTAAACGACATTTATGGGATATAAAACAACATGTTGGACAACATTCATGGCGTGGTCAGCCTTATTGATACTCCAAGCGCTACTACTTCAAAGGTGATACAAACTAAGTAGCCCTGCGTTACAAAAAAAACTTGCCCGCAACCTAGTTTTTATAGTTTTTTCTTTTTGTTAACCTAGATACAGCAGAATCAGTAGTGTTGAACCGGTCTTTGACGAACTTAAACGGTATCATGACATCGCCAAAGCGCGTTATCCGGGGTGGCACCCTAACTAAACACGGTTTCAATTGATGTGTGTAGCGAAAAATATAAAAAGAGGCGTGTCGATAGGATGCAAAGTTGTGCCTGACCAAGATCTTATTAAAAGTGCTGGTTGGCATGCGTTTTTAACGGCAATAATTTAATAATCCATTGAAAGCTAAGCCTTATCTGGATACCATATTGTTATAAATACGAACTGCGTTAATCAAGCATGAACTCCACTTCTAACCAAGACCCAGAAAACGTTCAAAACCCAACTTTAGAGTCAGGCTTTGGAGCCAATCTTGAAGCTCAGTCTGGCTCTGCTTTTGGGGCTGCTTTTGGGGCTATAGTGCCGTTAAAAAAAACTGGACGGCAAACCAAACCTGCACTCAATAGCACTGATGCAAAAAGCACCGCTACTCGTAGAGCCGCAGCTACTGAACTGGCGCAAGAAAAAGCTGCCCTTGGAGAACAGGGATTTGAAATGATTGAGTCTGAACAAAGTATTACATATTCTCGTGTGGGCCTAGATAGTGGTAGCCTGCGTCGCCTCAGTAATGGGCATATGCGCCCAACACTTACTCTTGATTTACACGGCTATCGGGTAGACACAGCGCGCGATTCAGTATGGAATGCTGTGAGGCATGGCCAGACCGAAGGTGACCGCTGTCTGCTTATTGTTCATGGCAAGGCTGGAGCAGGCTATCGTGATGAAGAGGGCACCCAGCATGGTGCGGGCCAGGCGTTAATTAAGTCCCATGTGAACCACTGGTTACAGCAACTTGATGCCGTATTAGCTTTTACTTCAGCCCTACCAAAAGATGGTGGCACTGGCGCGTTGTATGTATTACTTAAAAAGAGCGCTAAAAACAGGTAATATAGCTGTAATCTAAAGGCAAAGCCTTTACCTTAGGCACCGCTTCAAGTATTGTGCGCGTAAAATTGGTGTGTCTTTAATTATCATATTAATAATGAGACCAACAAAAATAAGTAACCAAATAAGTATCGAGAGTTCCATGGAAAAAGCATACGAAGACATCATTACCAGCATTGGTGAAGACTTAAATCGACCTGGCTTAAAGGACACCCCTAAGCGGGCAGCTAAAGCCTTTAAGTTCCTTAATAACGGCTACGACAAAAACGTTGATGAAGTTATTAACGGTGCCCTGTTCCCGTCTGACAACGAAGAGATGGTTATTGTTAAGGACATAGAACTTTACTCTTTGTGTGAACATCACCTATTACCGTTTATTGGCAAGTGCCATGTTGCTTATTTACCTTCTGGTAAGGTGCTTGGTTTATCAAAAATAGCGCGTATTGTAGATATGTTTGCTCGCCGTTTACAAATTCAAGAAAATATGACCAAACAAATTGCTGACACCATTATGGAAGTGACTAATGCTAAAGGTGTAGGTGTGATTATAGAAGCTCAGCACATGTGCATGATGATGCGTGGTGTACAGAAACAAAACGCCAGTATGAAAACTTCAGTATTACTTGGTAAGTTGCGCGAAGATGCACGTACACGTGCAGAGTTTTTAACGTTAATTAAGTAACTATTACACTTTGTGCTTGATATGCAGTGCTTTCAGCGCTGCATATCTGCCAATTCCAATCATTTCTTTAGCTCTATACAGCTCAAAGAAGCTGCACGCTTTACGGTCTATTTTCACCTCAATATCTGGTTCATAGCCCGCCATTTTGTATTTGGCCATAGTGGCCTGCATAGTTTCAAAACACTGATTTAACATTTCCATCTTGTTCCATTGCAAATGACTACGCTGGCTTTTTGTAGCATTTACACTGGGTACTTTCCAGTCATCACTGTATTGAGCGATATTAAAAGGTGAACCTTGCATAGGGTGATTGGTTTCTAAATTTGTATTTAGATTAACCGCAATGATTAAATCCGCCTGATCTGCTACTGTGGGCATAATAGGCACTGGGTTAAGTAACCCGCCATCCACCAAAAAACGATTCTTTTCTGCCACTGGCATAATCAAACCAGGCACTGCAACACTTGCTCGTATTGCATCCATCATCTTGCCAGACTGAAACCACACTTCTTGCTGTTTCACTAGATCTGTAGCTACCGCTGTATAGGGAATCCGTAGATCTTCAATTAATTGATCACCCAAAAAGTCTTCGAGTATGGCGTAAACTCTTTCACCGCGAATGGCACCCATGGACAACAACGACATATCAACTAAACGAAACACATCAAAGCGGGATAAACCTGAAACCCACTCGGTGAATGCAGTTAATTTACCAGCAGCATACATACCACCCACTACGGCTCCCATGGAGCATCCCGACACACTAACAATGTCAAAACCTTGTTCTTCTAATACCTGAATCACGCCTATGTGGGCGTTTCCTCGAGAACCACCACTACCCAGTACCAATGAGACAGTAGGCATGATTATTGTCCTATGTAGTTTGTTATTCCTTTATGATTTCTAGGTGTAGATACACCTTTTTGTTACCCCGTTTTGTACTATACAGGGCATAATATTTTGGCCCGTTATCAGTGTCTTGTTTCAGAGCAGCGTAAGATTGCTCAACATCTAAACCAAACAAACGCGATTGATTAAACACCTTGTTAGCCCACTGATTGCTCGAGCCACAAGCCCTACTGTGGCACTGATAGATTACTTTTGCATCAGCTAACTTAAGCTCTTCTAAGGTTTTATCATGGGCTGCCTTAGCACTTATACCTGGCATCATCTGCCAAGTGAATCGTGTAACCTGGCCCGATAGATACAAGCTGTCTTCAGCTCCAATGACACCATTAACCTTGCGAATAGAGCCTATGGGAAGGATATAATAGTCTGCACTTAGTTGTGCCCGGTCAAGCAATCGGCTATTTTCAACTATACCTAAACCAACCTGTGCTTGTGCAGTTAGGGATATACTCAGACAACTAACAAGAACGCTGAGACCACCAGCTAAACGAGAAAAAATAGTCATATTAATTGACCTAATGGATGAAGTAAATGTGTCAATTTAAGACGCCCTGCTGCAGCCACATCACCTTCTAGCAGGGCCATAGATGCAGGCATCATAGCCTCTCCCATATGCTCATCAGCGTGACAAAAATAGCCAATTAAGCTACTGATCAAAGGCTGATGGGTGATAAAAACTACGTTTTTATGGGGTTGATGCAACAAGAATTCTTGTACTTGCTTAATTTCACCGTGTGGGGTGATGCAATCAAGGGACCACACGTTTAAGCCGTGATGTTTTTCAGCACAGTGCTGCAGCAGTAGGGACGCCGTTTGCTGCGTTCTAACATAAGGGCTAGCCCAAGCGTCAGTAAACTCATGCCAAGGCACCTTTGGGTTTTGGCATTGTTGTATCACTGATTTACTACCAACTGGAGTCAGTGGCCGCTTAGCATCTGTGGGAGAATTGAAACTTGCTTCTCCATGACGCATCAGCAGCACTTTCATTAATCTTCA
>CAJXEN010000168.1 GCA_913052465.1 uncultured Oceanospirillaceae bacterium | reverse complement strand
TTATTCTGTGGGTGGTGGCTTTATTGTAGATGAGATGGCTGTTAAAGCTGATGAACTACCTATAAATGATGATCAGCCTCAAGTGCCTTATCCTTTTACCACTGGTGTTGAATTACTTGCCCACTGTAAAGCTACAGGCATGGGTATTAGTCAGGTAATGATGGAGAATGAAAAGACTTGGCGCACAGAAGAGGAAGTGAGAAATGATATATTACATCTATGGCACGTAATGCAGGAGTGTGTGCGCAACGGTTGTAATACAGAAGGTGTTTTGCCAGGTGGCCTTAATGTTAAGCGCCGTGCCGCAGACTTGTTTAGCAAGCTTAATAGTTTAGATTCTGTGCAAGTAATTACACCACAGTTAACGGCAATGGACTGGGTAAATTTATATGCTATGGCAGTGAATGAAGAAAATGCTGCTGGTGGTCGTATTGTTACCGCCCCTACCAATGGTGCTGCTGGTATTATTCCCGCGGTATTGCACTACTACACCAACTTCTACCCATCAGCTGACGATGACGGTGTTGTAAAGTTTGTATTAGCTGCAGCTGCAGTGGGCTTTTTATGTAAGATTAATGCGTCTATTTCTGGAGCTGATGTGGGCTGTCAAGGAGAAGTGGGTAGTGCATGTGCTATGGCTGCTGCAGGTTTGGCTGAAGTAATAGGGGGCACACCTGAACAAGTTGAAAATGCTGCCGAAATTGGTATGGAGCATAATTTAGGTCTTACCTGTGACCCCATAGCAGGCTTGGTTCAAGTGCCATGTATTGAACGTAACGCCATGGGTTCTATTAAAGCGATTAATGCAGCTCATTTGGCCATGCGCGGTGATGGCACACATCTGGTATCATTAGATGACGTTATTAAAACCATGCGTGACACTGGTGCCGATATGATGGACAAATACAAAGAAACTTCTCGTGGTGGTCTTGCGGTTAACGTGACCTACTGTTAACAGAACGGAGAGAACCATGTCTATTTTGCGTGCAGCAGCAGGAATATTGCCTCCTGTGCCAAGCCCTGCTGCCCAGCAAGGCAACTTTGGCGAACGCCTAAGAGCTTTGCGGCAAGATCGTCAAATGACGTTGCAGCAAGCCAGTAAGGTGACGGGAGTAGCACAATCCACTTTGTCGAAAATGGAAAACAACCAGCTTTCACCCACTTTTAATCTGATGCAAAAACTTGCTCTTGGTTTAGGTATCGATATGCCTCAGCTGTTTGCCCCGGTAAAAGAAGTACGCATCAGTGGCCGCCGCACGGTGACCAAAAAACAGCAAGGCCGCGAACACCTAACGGCGACCTACGAGCATGAGTTGTTAGCAACGGAACTAGACTCAAAACGTATGGTGCCTTTTAAAAGCCGTGTCCGTGCTCGCACATTAGATGAATTTGGTGGCTGGGTAAGGCACGAAGGCGAAGAACTATTATTGGTGCTAGAAGGAGACGTACTTGTGCACACAGAAGAGTATGAGCCGTTAGCCCTTAGTGAGGGTGATAGTACCTATTTTGACAGCACTATGGGCCACGCAGTGGTATCCACCAGCAAAGATGATGCATTAGTGCTTTGGGTGTGTGTGGCATTGTGATCCCTAAATATCCTTTTAAAAGGCTAAATAATGAAGCAAGTAGTATTGGCTAGCGGTAACGCTGGTAAGTTAAAAGAGTTTGGTCAGTGTCTGGCGCCGTTAGGTATTGAGTTAGTGCCCCAAAATCAGTTTATTAGTGAAGAAGTGGAAGAAACAGGCCTTAGTTTTGTTGAAAACGCGATTCTTAAGGCGCGTCATGCGTCTGCCGCATCAGGAATGCCTGCTTTAGCTGACGACTCTGGCTTAGAAGTCGACGCGCTAGGCGGCGCTCCGGGTATTTATTCGGCGCGTTATTCTGGCTCCCCCCTAACAGGGCAAGCCAAAGATGCCGCCAATAGTGCCCACCTCATTGCCAACCTTGGGCACATGCCAGTGGATCAAAGAACTGCTCGATTTCAATGTGTGCTGGTGTACATGCGCCATGCCACGGATCCTACACCAATCATTTGTCAGGCAGCGTGGGAAGGTATGATCATGGACAGCCCCCAGGGCGAGCATGGTTTTGGGTACGACCCTATTTTTCAAGTGTCAGGCATGAGTTGTCGTGCCGCACAGCTTGCGCCCACAGAAAAAATTGCTATAAGCCATCGTGGTAAAGCCTTGGCGCAACTACAGCAAGCGTTAGCGAAAGTTTGATGTTGTCAGCTGCGAAGCAGTTAGTATTACCCCCTCTAAGCTTATATATCCACATTCCGTGGTGTGTTCGCAAGTGCCCTTACTGTGATTTTAATTCCCATGCTACCCAAGGTGGGGAGACTATTCCTGAAGCCAGTTATATTAGAGCTTTGTTGGCCGACTTAGGCAAAGAGCTGCATAGGGTCAGTGACCGCATTTTACATAGTATTTTTATTGGTGGCGGCACACCTAGCTTGATGAGTGCTGATGGCATTGGTGACATTGTTGATTTCGTTAAAGCTAACATCACCTGTGAAATTGACATGGAGGTGACCTTAGAGGCGAATCCTGGAACTTTTGAACAAGCTAAATTTGCAGGGTTTTTAGAGCGTGGTGTTAATCGCTTATCCATAGGAGTACAAAGTTTTGATGATGATTGTTTACTTGCCTTAGGGCGTATTCACAGCGCTGACCAGGCAAAGCTGGCTATCGGTAAAGCTCAGTCATTAGGTTTTAAACGTATTAATTTGGATTTGATGCACGGGTTGCCAGGTCAAACCTTAGACCAAGGTTTAGCAGACTTGCAGCAAGCACTAAGTTTTGGCACAGATCACCTGTCCTGGTATCAGCTCACTATCGAGCCTAATACACAATTTCATAGCCGTCCTCCAGCTTTACCTGATGAGGATGTGCTGGTTGATATCCAAGACCAAGGGCAAGTATTAATAGCAGCTGCTGGGTTATCTCAGTACGAAATTTCGGCCTATTCTAGGCAAGGTAGTGAAGCACGCCATAACCTTAACTATTGGAACTTTGGGGATTATATCGGAGTTGGTGCTGGAGCCCATGGCAAGGTAAGTCGTTGGCACGAGGGGGCAATGGCTATAGAGCGGCGGGTGAAGTTGCGCCAACCCAAAGCTTATATGGAAGCCATTACACCACTGGCCTCAAGCCATTATGTTAACCCGGAAGAGCTAAGGTTGGAGTTCTTTATGAACGTGCTACGCCTGCAAGAGGGCGTAACGCCAGCCAGTTACCTAGCCAATACTGGGCAACCTTTAGTGCAAGTGGAAAGAGCTGTCTCTGCTGCTCGACAAGCAGGTCTAATGATGCCAAATCAGTTTCAAGCCAGCCCTTTAGGCTGGCGTTTTCTAAATGACTTGTTAAGTTACTTTGAATAGGATGTATGGAATAGCTTACTGCTCTAGAAAAAAGGTTTGGCTAAATTTCAATGGTATTGCATCGGCATTCAAATCTGGTTGTATCTGTAATTCAAAACGCCACATTTCCTCTTCAGTAAAACGCAGTTGTGCGATGTAATAGATCGCGTTCTGTTCTTTAATTTGTAGGAACTCTAACGGTAATATTTGCCCAATAATATTCTTTCGAGTGCCAGTAACTACCGCTGGTAATGATTTTTTAGTGACGTTATCGATGACTGACACATTCAACAAAGCACGATTTCTGGCGCGGGTGAAACCATAAGCTTGAGCTACCTCTGGAGTGACCATCATCGTATTAAAGGCGTTGTAATGGATGTCGTACTTTTGACTTTGGATGGCCTGCTCTGCGTAGCTGGGCAGGGACAATGACAGGGCGAATGAAAGCACTAGTGAGGCTAGTAATAAACGATAGATAGAGCTAAGGTGACAAGTAAGGTTCATGATGTGCTGTCTTCTTTAGTTCCACTCACGTAGAACGTTTGATGAGTGTCTAATTGTGCGCGATCCGTTGCAAAAAGTAAAAGCTAAATCAGCAAACTAAAACACGTAACAATAATAGAGTACGAGTACCATGAAAAAGTTATGGGTCGGATTTGGTGCGCTAATTACAATTATTTTAGTGGGCTTGTCTGTAACTGGCAATATGCACATTATCAAAGCTGTAAAAGCCACATATTTGCAAGGGGAGGTTACCGCCAACATTATTGATGGCCCAGGGTTTAATCAAACCATTATTTCAGTAGGGGAACATCAACCCCTCGCCCGTCATGCTCAATACAATGTTACGCCATTAAGCCAGCCACTAAAAAACTACTTAGTTGAGCAAAAGTCAGCTGCGTTCATGATTTTAAAAGAGGGCAAGATTTGGCATGAATCTTATTACGGGCCGTATACCAATCGAAGTAAGACAAATTCATTTTCTATGGCTAAAACAGTGATTACCCTGCTAGTGGGCGCAGCGTAAGCGCACTTAAATCAGCACCTACTTCTGCGTAATATCCTGCGGTACATTC
>CAJXEN010000167.1 GCA_913052465.1 uncultured Oceanospirillaceae bacterium | reverse complement strand
CAGGTGCTACTAGCTCTGCTACTTCTGCTACAGGTGCAACAACCTCTGGCTTTTCTACACCGCCGTTGCTCACTAGCACTGCAATGGTATCACCCACGTTAACTTTTGCACCTTCCTCCACACTAATAGATAGCACAGTACCTGCAAAAGTGACAGGAATCTCCATCGAGGCCTTATCTGTTTCAAGCACGATTAAGCTGTCACCTTCTGCCAGCTCATCGCCCACTTTGACAGATATTTCAATCACTTCTACATCAATGGCGCCACCTAAGTCTGGTACCAACGCTAATTGCTCAGACTCTACGACTGATTCAACTATTGGCTCCACTGCAGGTTTCACGGCCGTAGCTACATCTGCAATAACAGCAGCCTCATTTTGAATTGCCAGCTCAGGTTTTTCAGCCACCTTTACTTCGGCTTCAGCTTCGATTTCCACCATTAAATCACCAAAATTACAGGTATCTCCCTCTTTCAACACAATAGCTTTAATTACGCCCGCACCAGATGCTGGGATTTCCATTGAAGCTTTGTCAGTTTCAACCACGATGATAGAGTCACCTTCACTTACAGCATCACCAACAGCTACACAAATTTCAATGACCTCTACGTTTTCTGCACCGCCCAAATCTGGGATCATCATATTACTTGTCGCCATGTCTTTGTCCTCCTCTAGTGCGCAGCTTACAGGTGAACCGGGTTAGGCTTATCACTGTTGATATTGAACTTTTTAATGGCACGCGTAACCTCACTCACCTTGATAGTCCCATCTTCTGCTAGAGCCTTTAGAGCTGCAACTACTACGTAATAACGATTAACCTCAAAGAACTCTCTAAGCTTTTCACGACTATCGCTACGACCGTAACCATCGGTGCCTAAAACTTTGTAATTAGCAGGCACAAATTCGCGAATTTGCTCTGCAAATGCTTTTACATAATCAGTAGCAGCAATAACTGGACCAGTTTGGCCAGACAAACACTGCTCCACATAGCTTAGTTTGGGCTGTTCTTCAGGATGCAACATATTCCACCGACCCACATCCTGCGCATCGCGGCCCAATACATTAAAACTTGTAGCACTCCAAACATCTGCTCCAACACCAAATTCTGTTGCCAGAATTTCTGCTGCAGCCTCTACTTCTCGTAAAATAGTGCCACTACCCAATAGCTGCACTCGCTTTTTAGCTTTGGAGTCAACTTCTTTCAATAAATACATGCCTTTAACAATACCAGCCTCACAGCCCACTGGCATATCTGGCTGAAAGTAGTTTTCATTCATCACAGTGATGTAATAGAACTTGTTTTCCTTTAAGTCATACATGCGATGTAAACCATCTTGAATGATGACCGTGAGCTCATAGGCGTAAGTAGGGTCGTATGTGATGCAGTTAGGAATTAAGTTACCCAATATGTGACTATGCCCATCTTCGTGCTGCAAACCTTCACCGTTCAAAGTGGTTCGGCCTGCTGTAGCACCAATAAGGAAACCACGGGCCTGACTGTCGCCAGCAGCCCAAGCTAAATCACCAACCCGCTGAAAACCGAACATCGAATAAAAGATGTAAAACGGAATCATAGGGTAATTATTATTACTGTATGAGGTTGCACAGGCTAACCAAGCAGACATAGCGCCCGCTTCGTTGATGCCTTCTTCTAGTATTTGCCCTGCCTGGTCTTCACGGTAGTACATAACCTGATCAGCGTCATGGGGCACATATTTTTGACCTTCAGCAGTATAAATACCCAACTGGCGGAACATACCCTCCATACCAAAGGTGCGAGCTTCATCTGGCACAATAGGCACTACTCGCTGACCAATTTCTTTATCTTTAACTAACGTCGTCAGCGTACGTACAAATGACATAGTGGTAGACACTTGACGCTTACCACTAGACTTTAGCTGACCACCCAAAGATTCTAGACTGGGCGTTTTTAGGGATTCAAAATGATTACGACGGCTAGGCAATACACCACCTAAAGCTTCTCTTCTGGCGCGCATATACTTCATTTCTGGCGTATCTTGAGCCGGGCGGTAATAAGGTACAGTTTTAATCTGTTCTCTAGTTAATGGAATATTAAAGCGCTCACAAAAGCTTTCCATTTCATCCATATCTAACTTTTTGAGAGAATGGGTAGGGTTCTTTGCCTCACCAGACTTACCCATGCCGTAGCCTTTGACCGTTTGAGCTAAAATAACCGTAGGCTTGCCTTTTGTGTGTGTCGCTTCGTGGTAGGCCGCATAAACCTTATAAGGGTCATGACCACCACGGTTTAGTTTCATAATATCATCGTCGGTATAGTCTGCCACCAACTCAAGTAGCTCAGGGTACTTGCCAAAGAAGTGCTCACGAGTATACGCTCCACCCATGGCTTTGTAGTTTTGTAACTCACCATCCACTACTTCGTTCATGCGTTTTTGCAGCAATCCTTGAGTGTCCCGCTCTAACAAAGAATCCCAATGACGCCCCCACAGCACTTTAATAACATGCCAACCAGCACCTCTGAAAATACCTTCAAGCTCTTGAACAATCTTTCCGTTGCCACGCACAGGGCCATCTAAGCGCTGTAAGTTGCAGTTAATCACAAAAATAAGGTTATCTAGCTTTTCGCGGCCCACTAAGGAAATACAGCCTAATGATTCAGGCTCATCACATTCGCCATCTCCTAAAAAGGCCCATACTTTACGGTCACCATTTTCAACCAGCCCACGCTGCTGCTGGTAACGCATTATATGGGCTTGATGTATGGCTTGTAGTGGACCTAAGCCCATTGACACCGTAGGGAACTGCCAATAATCTGGCATCAGCCATGGGTGAGGGTAGGAAGATAAACCGTTACCATCTACTTCACGACGAAAGTTGTCCATTTGTTCATCGGTCAACCGCCCTTCTAGATAAGAACGAGCATAAATGCCGGGAGAAATATGACCTTGGAAAAACACCAAGTCACCTTCTTGTTGATCCGTGTTACCACGAAAAAAATAGTTGAAACCCACATCGTACAATGTAGCTGATGAGGAGAAGCTAGCAATATGCCCTCCCAAACCATCATCATTATCGTTAGCACGCATCACCATCGCCATGGCATTCCAACGAATCAAAGAACGAATGCGTCGCTCCATGAATAAGTCACCAGGCATGTGCTGCTCATCTTTTGGTGCAATACTATTTACATAAGGGGTAGTCAGAGAATTCTCTACCTTGGCACCCTGTAAGCGGGCCTGTTCGCCCAACTTTGCTAAAATATAACGAGCACGATCTGCACCCTCGTTTTTAATCACTGATGTTAAAGCATCTAACCATTCTTGTGTTTCGATTGGATCTATATCTGAATGAGACTGCAACACGTTTTCCCCTCTTCACTAATGCAAAAATTTTTTAACTTCTACACTGCATAAAATAGCATGTAGTAATACTACAATAATTACAGAAATAATGCCAATTTAGGCTCTAAAAACCACACAAACGTAAATGTTTTACAATAGTAAAACTACACCCCAGAGCGCCTCATAGCGCGCTCTTGGCGAGTTGACTCTTTACTTTGCTCAATAATAGCCTCTTCTATAAAGGCCAGGTGGTCATGGGCTGCGTTGCGTGCCTTTTCTGGGTCTTCTGCAATAATAGCTTCCAGTAAAACTCGGTGCTGATTATGGATGCGCTGCCGAGTATCACGTTTAGGATAGACACTCTCCAAGTTAGCGTAGATATTCTTATGAAGCAACGTAAACAAAGAACGCATAGTATGCAATAACACAGCGTTATGGGACGCTTCAGCAATAGCCATGTGAAATTGGGCATCAGCTTTGGTTTCTTGGTCAAACAACTTCTCATCATGCGCAGTCTGCAAAGCAACATAACAGGCTTGGAGCCGCTCTTTATCTACTTGGGTACATCTTAAGGCAGCATAATAGGCCGACACACCCTCCAGAGCATGGCGAAACTCTAGCAAATCATGTTGTGCTTCTGGATGAGTAGAAAATAGTTCTGTTAGTGGGTCCACCATACTACTGCCAATATTTTCAGATACAAAAGAACCGCCACCTTGACGACTTACAATGAGCCCCCTGGCGGAAAGCTTTTGCAATGCCTCTCTAAGGGAAGGCCTCGATACTTCAAATTGAGCAGCAAGCTCTCGCTCTGGAGGCAACTGTTGGCCAGGTTTAAGACTACCCTCAAGTATCATAGCCTCTAATTGAGACATGATCACATCTGATATTTTGGGTTGCTTTACCCGCTGGTAAGTCATAATCGACCCCTATTGAAATTACCAATCATAAACAAAACCCAAAATAACCTGCTCTCACTACTTTGGTCAAGTTTCATTACCACACAACTTGTTTATAATAACCTTATTAATTCTGTCTTAACCTCTTAAGTGCAGCATTATATTGACAAAAACGCTAGTTTCACAATAATGTAGAACACACATCAGGTGTATTGGTAATACCAAT
>CAJXEN010000166.1 GCA_913052465.1 uncultured Oceanospirillaceae bacterium | reverse complement strand
ATCGACAAAAATCTAATGGGGTTTTGGTTGAGTGGCCTGATCTTGGCGCTGGTATCGCAATTATACTAGGCTATTTATTGGTTATGCCAACCATTGGGTTCTATGTGGCTTCCTGGCTAGGATTTAATTGCATTGTAATATTTTATAGTGCCAAAAAAGATCGTCAACAGTTTACCAAAACTCTTTGGGTGTCGTTTTGCTTTATAGCGGTTATTTATGTCTTATTTAGTGTGTCACTCAGAGTTGTTACTCCGGGTTGGTGGTAAAAATTCGTGTTATTTGGGTGGTCCAAATAACACAGATAAAAAGGGCTCTCACTAAGGTGAAGTGCCAATTAATAAAAAGGTAATTCCTATGATACTAAAAAAAATAAAACCTTCTATCGTCTCGGTAGCATTAAGTGCTTTCTTATTAGCGCCCAGTGCCACAGTAATCGCCGCTGACTTTCCAAGTTCACCTATTCAAGTAGCTGTAGCTTATGGCCCAGGTGGAGCAACAGATTTTCAAGCACGCATTGCAACTATGATGGCAGGCAATGAAAAATACCTTAATATGCCCATGGTTATCTTTAATAAACCAGGTGCAGGTGGTCAAAAAGGATGGAACTGGTATGCCAGCAGTGCCAGTACTGATGGTCATCAACTTGCAGCTTACAATGTTCCCCATTTTATTGCTCAATCACTCAAGTTTGATACTTCATACAACATTGACAACTTGGAACCCATCGCTAACTGGGGTGCAGACCCAGCAGTCCTAATTGTTCCTGCAGATAGCCAATTTAATTCAGCCGCAGATGTTGTGGCTTGGTCTAAAGCTAATCCTGGTAAATTAACTGTGAGTGGGGCAGGCCTTTATGTCGGTCATCATATTGCGAGTTTGCAGTTTGACAAAGTAGCCAATATTAGTACCAAGTATATTCCAGCAGGTGGTGGTGTTGCGGCGATGAAAATGGTTTTAGGTAGCCAAGTGATGGCTGGCTTCAATAATTTGAGCGATGCATACCGCCAGGGTGATCGCATAAAAATAATTGCTGTAGCTGATAATCAGCGTGAAGAAACCTTTTTACCTGACGTGCCTACTTTTAAAGAGCAGGGTATCGATGTAGATGACTCGAGTGTTAACTTTAGAGGAATTATGGCTCGCAAGGGCACACCACCTGAGGTGCTCGATTTTCTTGCTGAACGTGTTCATTTAATGTTCCAAGATGGTAAAGTGGCCAAAAAAATGAATTCAGGTGGTTCTCCAATGCGCATTATGACGCGGGCAGAAGTTAAAAAAATGTGGGTTGAGCGCCAAGCTTACCTAGACAACTTACTGGCTGATTTATAATATATAAACAGTAACCCAATACTGTCCGGGCAGTCTCCGGACAGTATGCGATTACTAACGTTCTAGTACTCTTTCGTTGCATGGTGCCGCTGTTTAGATAGACGCTAAGCAGATGGTCTTTGCTGCTCCAACCTAAATTAAATCGTTTAAAACGGATCCATGTGGAGGTCTAAATGACCCAAACAAATGTTGTCAGCCAAGTTGCCCAGCTAATACAGCAGGCTAGCCAGGCGCAGCAGCAACTTGAAAGTTACAATCAAACTGCAGTTGATGAGTTAGTGACGGCGGTGGCATGGGCTTTAGTCAATCCTGAAAATAATAAACTGTTATCTGAACTGGCTGTAGCTGAAACAGGGTTAGGCAATGTGGCAGATAAAATTACTAAGAATCACCGCAAAACATTGGGCTTATTGCGTGATTTGAAAGATGCTAAAACAGTGGGCGTTATTAGGCGCGACCCAGAGCAGGGTATTGTAGAAATCGCTCGGGCTGTTGGAGTTGTAGGAGCAATTGTGCCATCTACAAACCCTATTGCAACCCCGATGAATATGATTTTGAATGCGCTTAAGTGTCGTAACGCTATAATTTTGTCGCCTTCACCTAAAGGTCAGCCCAGCTGTACGCGCTTGATTGAACTAATATATTTAGAGTTGGATCGCATAGGTGCACCACGAAATTTAGTGCAAGCCTTACCCAATCCAGTGAGTAAAGATTTGAGTATGGAAATGCTCAAACAAGTGGATCTCGTGGTGGTTACAGGCTCACAAAATAACGTTAGGGCCGCCTACACCTGTGGCACTCCAGCGTTCGGTGTGGGCGCTGGTAATGTCACTAGTTTAATCGATGAAACGGCAGACTTGGCCTCAGCTGCTGCTAAAATAAAAGCCTCAAAAACCTTTGATAATGCCACTAGCTGCTCGTCTGAGAATAGTTTGATCATGGTTAAAGCTATTTATAACGATATGCTAAAGGCTTTGGAGTCAGTAAATGGGTGCCTATTGACCCCCAAAGAGACTGCAAAATTAGAGGCAGTTTTATGGCACAAAGGCCACCTCAATGCAGCCATGCTAGCAAAACCGGTCAGTGTGATGTGTGAACTTGCGGGTATTACTCGAACTTCTGCTTGTGATGCTGATTTTTTGATGGTGGAAGAGACGGGTGCGGGTGCAGATTTCCCTTTTTCTGGCGAAAAAATGGCACTCGTTTTAACCTTATACCGTGCCCAAGACTTTGATGATGCCAAAAAAGTAGCTAATACTATTTTGAACTATCAAGGCAAAGGACATTCTTTAAGTTTGCATAGTCAATCCATCGAACGAGCCGAGGTATTGGGTCTTGAAATGCCAGTTTGTCGGGTGATTGTGAACCAAGCCCACTGTTTTGCGACAGGTGGCAGCTTTGATAACGGCTTACCGTTTTCCTTATCTATGGGCTGTGGCACATGGGGAGGTAACGTCACGGATGAAAATGTTCATTATCGGCACTTTATGAATGTAACTAAGGTCGTGCAGACCATTCCACCCCGAGAGGTCTCAGTAGAGGATATATTTGCTGACTACCACCGTAGGTATCTGTCATGAACTTACCTCAATATGTGCCAGCTGCTGATACCGTCCGGGGGCTAATATCCCACTATGCGCAGTTGCAACCAAATCAGGTTTACGCTGTCTTTCCAGAGACTGACACACTACTGACCTTTAAACAGTTAGAGCAGGAAGTTCAGGCCTATGCAGCCCAGTTTAATGCGTTAGGGTTAGTCCAAGGGGACACCATCTCTTTCATGATGGGCAATGGTAAGACACCTTTGATGTTGTTTTTAAGTGCGCTCTATACAGGCCTCATGATTTCGCCGCTCAACCCTGCTGCAGGCCCTGATCAGCTTGGGTATGTCTTGCAGCATTCAGATACTAGACTGGTCTTTGTCAATGCCGCATCTAAACTGTTATTAATGCAACTTGAGGATCAACTCCCTCCAGACATTAAGCTCATTGACGCGCATGAAGATTTTGGACCGAGTTGGTATAAAAGCTCTGCTAGTGCGACTAAGTTAGCGTCTATTACACCCCAAAGTGATGGATTGTTAATGTACACTTCAGGCACAACTGGACGTCCAAAAGGTGTTGTCTTAACCCATGAAAATCTCATAGCGGGCGGCATGAATACGGCAGTAGCCCATGGATTACAAACCACTGACCGTGGCTTGTGTGTGCTCCCTTTGTGTCATATTAATGCACAATGTGTATCTGTTATGTCCTCCCTGGTCAGTGGTAGCAGTTTAGTACTACCCCATGGTTTTAGTACCTCTAAGTTTTGGAATTGGGTCTTTGATTCTAGATGCAGCTGGTTTAGTGTGGTACCTACTATTATCTCTTACTTGATGCATCAAACCTCTGATGGGCAGTCTGTAAAACTTGAGTCTGCTCACACCAAAATACGCTTTGGACGTTCTGCATCTGCTGCATTGCCGCCAGCCTTGCACTCGGGTTTTGAAAAACGCTTTGGTGTGCCTATTTTGGAGACTATGGGCCTGACAGAAACTTCAGCACAAATACTCTCCAATCCACTGCCACCTGAAATCACTAAACATGGCTCTCCAGGTATAGCCTATGGCACTCAAGTGAAAATCATAGATTCCTCTGGACAAGAGGTAGGGCGTGGTATTGAAGGCGAGTTGTTGGTGAAAGGTAAATGCGTCATGCGTGGCTATTATAAAAACCCTGAGGCGACCCAAGCAGCCATTGATGACCAAGGTTGGTTTCACACAGGTGATTTAGCAGTTATGGATGAGGATGATTTTTGTTTTATTACGGGACGCATAAAGGAGTTAATTATAAAGGGGGGTGAAAATATAGCACCGAGGGAAATTGATGATGTGCTTTATACTCATCCTGCAATAATGGAAGCGGCAGCCTTTGGTATTGAAGACCTTCACTATGGACAAGACGTAGCAGCTAGTGTTGTGCTCGCGCAAGGTAAGGAAACCACTGAAGCTGAATTAATTGCCTTTTGTGAAATTAAACTAGGCCCAGTTAAAACCCCCATAAAGATTAATTTTTTGCACGATTTACCAAAGGGGCCCTCTGGGAAAGTACAGAGGCTAAAGCTGGCTCAACAAATGGAAAACCCCGCAAATTGATAGCCAAAGTGACGTTTTATTTGCCATGGCTGTCGCACAAGTTCTAAATTAAGGCGTTTGCTTA
>CAJXEN010000165.1 GCA_913052465.1 uncultured Oceanospirillaceae bacterium | reverse complement strand
AAACAACTAAAAAATGAGTTCATTAATGGACAATTAAATGATGAAACTGTGGATCAAATTAAGCAACGATTACAGAAACGTTATACCACCATGCGCAAACGCGTATTACAGGTAGAACTTAGAGACGCTTATCAAGCCGTTAGCAATAGTATCACCACAGTTACAGACCCCCATACCAGTTACCTTTCTCCACGTAATGTTGAAGATTTTAATATCGACATGAGCTTATCTCTAGAAGGTATTGGCGCTGTGTTACAGCGTGATGACGATTATACCAAGGTTGTCCGCCTTGTGGCCGGCGGACCAGCTGATAAAGCCGGTGATCTACAAGCTTCTGATTACATAGTCGGAGTGGCTCAAGACGGTGACCCAATACAGGAAATATTGGGCTGGCGTTTAGATGATGTTGTTGATCAAATCAGAGGGCCTAAAGACACTCTGGTTAATTTACAGATCATTCCTGGTGGTGATTTACAACAAGCCAAAAAAACCATCCAGATTCGCCGTAACAAAGTGAACTTGGATGACCAAGCCGCTAAAAAATCAGTGGTAGAAATCGAAACAGAAGAAGGCATCAGTAAAATTGGTGTCATCACTTTACCGACGTTTTATATGGATTTTGCTGCCGCCCAAGCTGGTGATCCTAACTACAGAAGCACCACTCGGGATGTTTATAAACTTATTCAAGAATTGAGCAATGAATCTATTAGTGGCATTGTTATTGACCTACGCAACAATGGAGGAGGCTCGCTGCGAGAGGCCAACCAACTCACAGGGCTGTTTATAAAAACTGGCACTACTGTGCAGGTCCGTTATGCCGACGGTGTGATCGAAAAGCAAATGGACCGCAATCCGTTCTTGGCTTACAACGGTCCTATGATAGTCCTCGTTAATCGTTATAGTGCCTCGGCCTCAGAAATTTTTGCAGCTGCGATGCAAGATTATAAACGCGCGTTGATTGTTGGTAGCCAAACCTATGGCAAGGGAACAGTGCAAACATTTGGTGACCTTAGCAGTGGCCAGATAAAATTCACCCAAGCGAAGTTTTATCGTGTATCTGGTGCTAGCACCCAACACAAAGGTGTGATTCCTGACATTATTTTGCCAAGTTTAATAGACCCAACTAGAGTGGGTGAAAGCACTCAAGACCATGCCCTCAAATGGGATCAGGTTAAGGCTGTTGATCACAAAACATATTTTTCATTTGAACGCGTCATTCCTCAGTTACAAGCACAGCAAGAGCTTCGCAACCAGACAAGTGCAGACTGGCAGTACACGTTGGCCGTCGCTGAACATGAGCGCAACAGACCTGCACAGGTCAGCCTTCACTTGGGACAACGTCAACAGTACTGGCAGGAACAACAAGATTGGTATTTAGGCCATATTAACACCTTACGTCTTGCCCACGAGTTAGCCCCGGTGGCAAACATTGAAGACCATGAGTTTGATTATGATGATGCACAAAACGACCCCTATATATTAGCAGGTGCACACGTTATTGCTGATTGGATTGATATGGCGCGCTAACCACCTTAGTGACATTAATGGCCTAAGTTTCACTTCCAGCGTAATTGCCCAATTTTGATTACAATAGTTCCATCATCGGCTCATCAAGGGCCGACAATTGCTCTCTCAGTTCTAATATGTGCTCGCCCCAATAGCGCTCAGTGTTAAACCAAGGGAAGCTGTGTGGGAATGCTGGGTCTTCCCAACGACGTGCTAGCCATGCAGCGTAATACATCATCCTTAAGGTTCTCAGGGGTTCAATCAGGGCCAGCTCTCGTGGCTTAAAGTCATAAAATTCATTGTAACCATCCACTATTTCTGACAGCTGTACTCGTTGTCGATCTTTAGCACCTGACAATAGCATCCATATATCCTGAACTGCTGGAGCCATCCGAGAGTCATCAAAGTCGACAATATTGGGGGCGTCATTGCGCCATAATAAGTTACCACCATGGCAGTCGCCGTGAACTCGAATGAAACTAACTCCATCGGCTTGCGCAAAGGCTGCATCAATACGGAGTAATAGGTCGGCAGTTAGGCTGTCATAAGCCAGTTTTAGTGTGGATGGTATAAAGTATTTACTTACAAAATCAACACTTTCATGGCCAAAAGTTTGAGGGTTAATGGATGGTCTGTATTGATAATTTTCCACTGCACCAAGAGCGTGGATGCGCCCAAGCAGTCGACCCATGGTGTACAAATTATCCAAGTCATCAAGTTCCGGGCCATGTCCACCTTTGCGTTCAAACAAAGCGAATTGGAAGTCTTCATAAGTCAACAAACTAGCCCCTTGGCCATTAATCAACGGCGGCACCACAGGTAGCTCATAGTCTGCCAAGGCGATACTAAAGCGATGTTCTTCCAGTATTTGGTCGTTAGACCAACGCTTGGGCCTATAAAACTTAGCAATAACAGGCACCGCTTGGTCTTCAAGCCCAACTTGGTAAACACGATTTTCGTAACTATTGAGGGCCGATATGCGTCCATCACAAACATAGCCTTGGCTTTCAACAGCGTCCATGATGTAGCTAGGGGTTAATATAGAAAATGGGTGCGTTGCGTTGCTCATAGTGGCCATTGGTTAATAATTCAATGGCTTAGTATATCCTTCAAACTACATTTTATCAGCATCAATAAGCAGCAAAAACCTTTGTATAATGTAGCTTTAGCTCCGTATAATACAACGCCTACGATGCCAATCAAATCAGGCAAGCCCTAATGACTGCTACCAACGCCCTCCAATTCCCCATTAGTGAAGCACCTGCCATGGGCCAACCTTTGGCTGTTGCCGAGGGTGTTTATTGGTTACGCATGCCTTTACCTTTTGCTCTTAACCATATTAATTTATGGTTATTAGAAGACTCTAATGGCTGGACCATTATAGATACTGGCATCAATACTGACGCCTGCAAAGAACTCTGGCAACAGGTGTTTGACAACCACCTTAACAACAAGCCTGTGCATCAACTTATAGTCACTCATTTGCATCCAGACCACATTGGCTTGGCTGGTTGGATCTGTGAACTTTGGAATTTAGAGTTAAAGATGTCCCGCACAGACTACATGGCCTGCAGGTTACTTATTACTGACACAGGCAAGCCAGCACCTAAGGCAGCCATCGATTTTTACCAACGAGCTGGTGTGAGTGATGAACAACTAAATTCATACAAAACCAAATTTGGTGGTTATGGCAAAAGTATCTACGCCATGCCTGAAAGTTTCGTTCGCTTACAAGATGGTGAGTTTGTCACAATGGCCGGCCACCGATGGGAGATTATCGTGGGCCGAGGCCATGCACCAGAACATTTGTGCCTATTGTGCCCAGAACTGAATGTATTTATCGCTGGCGATCAATTATTACCCTCCATTTCGTCCAACGTTAGTGTGTGGCCTACAGAACCCCACTCTAACCCGCTAAAAGATTGGCTTGATTCATGTGCAATGTTACAACAACGCACCCCAGCCGATGTGCTAGTATTGCCCTCCCACGGACAAGTGTTTTTTGGTGCCCATCAACGCTTACAAAGACTCATTGATGGCCATGAAAAGTCACTCATTAAGCTGCTAGAGGCGTGCCAACAACCGCAACGTAATGTGGATTTATTTAGCCAGCTGTTCCGCCGCCCAATTAGCGACGACGTACTTACACTGGCCGTAGGCGAAACACAGGCCCATTTAAATTACTTAGTTAGCAAAAAAAAGCTCCAAAGCAGCGCCAGTGATAATGGTGCTATTTGGTATCAAACTATTTAGAAGAAGACTATTTTATGCACATTATTACTATTAACCGAGAACCTGTAGAATTATTTAAAATCCTAAAATTTGAATCGATTGTAGGTAGTGGCGGCGAAGCTAAGAAAAGAATTGGTGAAGGTCTAGTTAAAGTTAATGGTGACGTAGAAACTCGTAAAAGCCGCAAAATGGTTGCCGGTGACACCATAGAGTTTGAAAAGCGCCATTACGAACTAAAACGTCTTTAACTAGTGGGCATCAGTCGTTACTTTAATCCTGCTCACATCAGTGCAGGGTTTATTGCCCCATTAGTTGGTTACACTAGTTCTGCTGCGATCATCTTTCAAGCTGTGAACAGTATGGAAGCTAGTGATGCGATCGTTACTAGTTGGTTCTGGGCCCTAGGTTTGGGTATGGGTTTGTCTACCATTGGCCTGTCACTATTTTATAAACAACCTATTCTCACAGCATGGTCGACCCCAGGCGCTGCTATTTTAGTCACTGGTTTAGCAGGGGTACCCTTGGCTGAAGCGATTGGTGCCTTTATATTGTGTTCAGTATTAATCACTTTAGTAGGGCTCTCTGGCTGGTTTGATCGTATCATGGCCTACCTGCCGCAATCTATTGCAGCAGCAATGTTGGCAGGAGTGTTGTTACCCTTTGCGATGAATATGATCATGTCATTAGAGTCTCAGCTAACCTTAGTTTTAGTCATGATGATGACATTCTTTATCAGCCGGGTGATCTGGCCTAAGCTTGCCGTCATACTGACCTTAACACTAGGTACTTTTATTTCAGCCTTACAAGACTTAATTGTTTGG
>CAJXEN010000164.1 GCA_913052465.1 uncultured Oceanospirillaceae bacterium | reverse complement strand
TACTTTCTCCGATAGATACGCGTCCACCAAATATAATGCGGCTTCGATCAGGGCTTGGACGATAATAATATACTACTTTACGTGTGTCGCTTACGGTACGATTTTTCGGCATTAGCTGATCCATAAGATCTTTTCCAACAGGCTCTGTCGCAATCACATAGCTTCCAATTGGAATCACCCGGCGTTGCAATCTTGGTGTTAAAGAACCCGTATAACCGTTTGTAGCGATAATTACTTTATCAGCCTGCACAATGCCTTTTGAGGTTTTTACACTAAAACCACTTTTATCCCTGTTGATGTTTTCGGCTGGGCAATAAGAAATAATGGTGGCACCAGATTCAAGTGCTTTACCCAACAAGCCTTCATGATACGCAGCAGGATCAATGGAAGTATGCTTAGGGAAAATGGCCCCACCAAAATAGGTATCTGTGCCTAATTCAGAACGCTGTTCTGATCTCGGAATCATATAGGCGTCACCCTCAAGTCCAGAGATGGGATGTCCAACAGCCCTCGCAAGTTTTTCATATTGTGCACAGTTGTGTGCGGCATGGAAATGCCCCACCTCAGCATAACTGCAGTCCAGGCCCTCTTCTTTGATGAAGTCTCCAGTAAATTGTAATGATTTTTCACCTTCCATATGAATGGCAAAGGCCCTATTTTTACCGTATTTTTTTTCAAGTTCGGAAAACTAGGCTTTACGCTTGTGCTAACTTGGCCACCGTTTCTGGTACTGCAGCCCCAGCCAGCATGCTCGGCATCAATGACTAAGGTGTTTCTTGACCCCCTGGCAGTCTGGATTGCAGCATGAAGCCCTGTATAACCCGCACCTATTATTAGCACATCAACTTTTTTAGGAAGTGCTATGTCTTGCTCTGTTGGTGGCGCGCTGCGATCCCACCAGTAGGGCTGTTCTTTGAAATCTTGTGTAAACATAACGTGTCCCTTTGTGTAATATTCACTATATTATTATCGTAAAGAGCGTTAAATAGCAGTTGTGGCGCACTGTTAAATACGTAATAGCCGTGTCGCAGCAACTTGTTATTAATATGCGACCCTGAGCCTATTGAACGCTAGCAGTGTGCATTGGTCCACCAAGATAAGCAGGGTAACCGTAACCAAAAATAAGGGCCAAGTCGATGTCACTTGCAGTTTGAGCAATGCCATCGTTAAGTACTTGGTTTCCTTCGTCAGTCATTGCCTGAGTTAACCGCCGTACAATTTCCGTGTCCGTCATAGCGTGGCGTTCAATACCTTCTAAACGCGCCGCCT
Source organism: uncultured Oceanospirillaceae bacterium (assembly GCA_913052465.1). Classification (GTDB taxonomy): domain Bacteria; phylum Pseudomonadota; class Gammaproteobacteria; order Pseudomonadales; family Balneatricaceae; genus Njordibacter. Next base: position 3,338 of record CAJXEN010000164.1, on the reverse strand, counting down.
GAGCAACCCACACCATTACTTGATCATCTACTTGTCTTTGATTGGTTTTAGGGTCATAGCGATAGAAGCCAGCTCCAGTCTTCTGTCCCAAACGACCTTGCTCTACCAGCATGTTGGTAACCCGGAAAAATTTACTGGGGCCTCTTGCTTCTTTAGTTAAGGTCTGTCGAGCTTTATAACCGATGTCTAGCCCTGCTAAATCAGACACACTAAACGGCCCCATAGCCATGCCAAAATTAAACATGGCCTGGTCTACTTGCGCCACACTGGCACCTTCAAGTAAACACAAGTTAGCCTCTTTCAAATACCTACTATAAATGCGATTACCTATAAAACCATAACAAACGCCAGCTACTATAGCCGTTTTGTTAATCACCTTAGCCACAGCCATTACTGCAGCTAAAGTGGCGTTATCGGTTCTGCTTGCTTGCACCACTTCCAACAGTGGCATGATATTAGCTGGGCTAAAAAAGTGCATACCAACCAATTGTTCAGGCCTACTCACTTTATCAGCCATTGCTTCAATATCTAAGTAGGATGTATTACTGGCAAAGATAGTATGGGGTGCACATATAGCGTCTAACTGACTAAATACATCTTGCTTCACCAGCATGTTTTCAACCACAGCTTCAATCACCAAATCAACTTGATTCAGATCTTGCATCGCCATAGTGGGTGTTATGGCCTGTAAACGCTGTTGCATTTGTTCTTGCGTTAAGCGACCTTTGTTATAGGTAGATTGATAGCGCTTTCTGATCATCAGCATACCTTTGTTAAGAATTTGCTGATTTATTTCTACCAAGGTGACTTGGAGTCCTGCATTGGCAAAACACATCGCAATGCCAGTGCCCATAGTGCCAGCGCCAATGATACCCACTCGTGTAATGTTTGTTTGTTGCTGCGTATCCAGTAATTTAGCTTGGTATTTTTTAGCGCTATTTTTGGCCTGTGTCTGAGCAAAGAACACGTGCCTTAGCGCCGCTGACTGCAGGTCTAACTTGCAGACCATAAATTGGTTACGTTCAAAAATTAGACCATCAGCAAACGACAAGCGCGTAGCAGCTTCTACGCAGTCTACAATGCGTTGAGGAGCCTGCTGGCCGCGCATGGTTTTAGCTAGCTTTGTATGGTATTCAGCAAAAAACTTGTCATCGTAGCTGGTTTCACATACCTTCAACCCACTCACCCGGTGGCAAGTTGCCCGCTGCTCTAGTAGTTGCGCTGCTGCCAACAAATCATCTTCAACAAGATGGTCTATCAGCCCAAGTGCTAAGGCTTCGGTTGCAGGGATAGGCGCACCTGTCGTCATAAAGTCTAACGCTGCTTTAGCACCCACTAAACGGGGAACCCGCTGTGTGCCACCGGCGCCTGGCAATAGCCCTAGTTTTACTTCGGGCAAACCCACCTTGGCCGAGTACAACGCCAACCGATAGTGACAACTTAGCGCAAGTTCAAATCCACCACCCAAAACAGTGCCGTGTAAGGCAGCAATGACAGGTTTTTTGGAGGCTTCAACAGCGGTTATTAAATCGGGTAAAACGGGTGTTTGTGGCGTTTGATTAAACTCTTTGATGTCTGCTCCGGCACAAAATGTGCGCCCCTGGCAGATGATAACTAAAGCCCTACTCGTGTCACTTTGTGCCTCAGTTATTTGGTTTAAGATGTCCTCTCTCAAACCATAGCCCAAAAGATTCAAAGGTGGGTTATTAATATTGATCACACCCACGTTTTGGTGGATGCTATAGCTTACTTTATTCATGATTATGCCCTGTTGTAACCTTGCCTGATTAAACGCGCTCAATAACCACAGCAATACCTTGGCCAATACCAATGCACATAGTCACTAAGGCATAACGTCCTTGCTTAGCTTCAAGCAATGTAAGGGCGTTTTGAATAATACGAGCGCCACTAGCGCCCAACGGATGGCCCACTGCAATGGCGCCACCATTAGCGTTAACACGGCTGTCGTTAAAGGTGATACCTAAAAGCTGCAAACAACCGAGCACTTGCACTGCAAAGGCTTCGTTCACTTCTATAACATCCATTTGTTCAAGGCTTAAGCCTGCTCTTGCAAGGGCTTTTAGGCTGGCAGGAACTGGGCCAAGACCCATAGTTCGCGGCGCTACACCGGCAATCGCACCAGCGACGATGCGGCCCTTAGGTGCCACGCTATACTTTTCGCCTACAGCTTGGCTACCAATAATCATAGCGGCAGCCCCATCGTTGAGGCCTGAAGCGTTACCCGCTGTAACCACACCATCATCAGCCAAAGTGCGCAAACCACCTAACACCTCAACTGTTGAGCCTGCTCGGGGATGTTCATCTTCGCAGACAATAGTAGCCGGTTTTTTGCGACCCTGAACTACCTCTATAGGAACAATTTGTGTAGCCATAGCACCTACTTTTTTAGCTGCTTGATAACTGGCTTGGGAGTGGGCAGCAAAGGTGTCACATTGATCTCGATTGATGCTCAGATCTGAGGCAATATTGTCTGCTGTTTGCGCCATGGTGGAATCACCAAAAGTATGGCTTATTTTAGGGTTGGTAAATCGCGCACCGATGGTGGTGTCCACTAATTGCTGACCACGATCAAAGGCGCTAGTGGCCTTGGACAATACTAGTGGTGCGCGGCTCATTGATTCAACACCACCAGCAATAAATAGTTCACCTTCGTTGCAACGCACTGCACGGGCAGCATCTATAGCTGCTGCCATGCTGGAACCACACAAGCGGTTAACAGTGATGCCTCCAGTACTAATTGGTAAGCCTGCTAATAATCCAGCAAAGCGAGCCAAATTGCGGCTATCTTCGCCGGCTTGATTAGTATTACCTACGATGACGTCCTCATATTCTTTTAAGTCAAAACCATTGCGACCAACTAGTTCACGGATAATATAAGCTAGCAGGTCATCCGGACGTACAGAAGAAAGGCCACCACCTAAGGTGCCAAAGGCACTGCGGGCAGTATCATAAATATAGGCATAATTATTCATATTAAAGTCTCATTTATATCTCAACTAGATGAAGCCGTTGGGGGCGAATATTTGGTCTGATGTGTTGCCACGCTTTAAAGTTCTATCACTTTGCACTTAAAAAAATTTTCGCAGTGCAAAATTAGATGCTTATGCAAAAAAAGCTTATCTAAAAGGCCTTTTTTAAACATTTATTTTATAAACCTATCCAAGGCACCTTTTTAGCACACTTATTTAGTAGGGTTAAGTTAAGCAGCCGCTAAGGCTTTGGCGATAGGTGTGTGGCTTTATATCTAGTGAATTAGAATTAGTATCTTCCCGGCTTTTAGTTATAAGGTTTTTTTATGTAGCGTCTAAATCTAGATA
>CAJXEN010000163.1 GCA_913052465.1 uncultured Oceanospirillaceae bacterium | reverse complement strand
GCAGAATCTACCCTATGGAGTAGATAGTGGGTGGGAACTGGTGGTACAGTCTTGTTAGATATCCTAACCTGACCTGACTAAAGTAGAGGCCTGCCATTTCTTCATTGATTGACGTAAATACCTTGGTTTTTTACTCAACTCCAGAGCACAGTTGTAGCTATTTAGATGATCGGCAAGCCAAGTCGATATTTTTGAGTCCAGACCAAGCGTTGGACGAATCTACTTACATGCAGCTGACAGATATGGGGTTTAGGCGCAGTGGTAAACATATATACCGGCCATGGTGCGAAGACTGCAGTGAATGCAAGTCAGTGAGAGTGCCAGTGGACAACTTCTATCTTAGTAAAAGTCAAAAAAGGGTACTTAATCGTAACAAAGACCTTCAAGTTAACTTTGAGTTGCCCTCTTGTACAGATGAAATGTACAAGTTATATGAACACTATATCAATCAGCGCCACAGTGATGGTGATATGTATCCACCATCATTTGATCAATTTGAAAGCTTTTTATGCCAGTCACCTCCTTCGAGTAATACGCGGTTTGTATGTTTTAGATTAGATAAAAAACTGTTGGCAGTGGCGGTGGTTGATATGCTCCCTAAAGGTGTGTCAGCTATTTATACCTTCTTTGACCCTGATTATGACATCAGAAGTTTGGGACGCCTTGCTGTGCTTTGGCAGATACGTTGGGCTCAATCCCAAGCAATGGATTTTGTTTACCTAGGATATTGGATAAAGGAGTGTCAAAAAATGGCTTACAAAGCTGAATATCTGCCTTTGCAAGTGTTTGAAGACTTAATTTGGCAGCCACTGTTAGTCACTTAGTGGCCCCTTACGTAGCAACTTAGTAGCAATCTACTAGTGACCTAAGTTAATGATAGGTGTATTGCTCGCTTTTTGTACCTCACTACGGCATAATATCGCGCAATGTAAATACCATAAATTTTTTAATAAACCTTGAGGCTTTAATGGCTAAAGAAGACCAGATTGAAATGGAAGGTACTATTATTGATACCTTACCTAACACCATGTTCCGCGTAGAATTGGAAAACGGCCACGTGGTCATTGCCCATATCTCAGGTAAGATGCGCAAGCACTATATTCGTATTTTAACTGGAGACAAGGTTAAAGTAGAATTAACCCCATATGACCTAACTAAAGGTCGTATAACTTACCGCGCCCGTTAATTTAATGGTTAGCTTAATGCGCCTAGCGAAAAAAGAGCACCCATAGGTGCTCTTTTTTGGTTTAGGCTGGATCGAGTAGCTTAACTGTTCGTTTGCTAGGTTTGCTGGTTAAGGTGATTTTATCTTCTTTTAAGTCCACTAACAGTTTACCACCGGCTGCTGCAAGATCTCCAAACAGCAGTAGTTCTGCCATGGGCTTTTTCAATTCTTGCTGGATAAGGCGGGCCATAGGCCTAGCGCCCATTTCCCTGTCGTAACCTTTTTCAGAAAGCCATGTGCGTGCTTCCTCACTGACTTGAAGGTGTACTTTTTTGTCTTCCAGTTGCACTTGTAACTCCACCAAAAATTTATCCACAACACCTAAAATAACGTCTTCTGACAACGCATTAAATTGAATGATGTCATCCAGGCGGTTGCGAAACTCAGGACTAAACAAACGTTTTATAGCACCCATTCCATCAGAACTATGGTCTTGTTTAGTAAAGCCAATGGAGCTACGGCTCATTTGTTCCGCACCAGCGTTGGTCGTCATTACTAAAATAACGTTACGAAAGTCAGTCTTTCGGCCGTTATTATCGGTTAAGGTGCCATTGTCCATTACCTGGAGCAAAATATTAAACACTTCTGGGTGGGCTTTTTCTATTTCATCCAATAACAGTACGCAGTGGGGAGTTTGTGTTATTGCTTCGGTTAGTAAACCACCTTGATCAAAACCTACATAGCCTGGTGGAGCACCAATTAAGCGAGATACCGTGTGACGCTCCATGTATTCTGACATATCAAAACGTACAAGCTCAATACCCATAACACGGGCTAACTGCTGGGTAACTTCAGTTTTACCAACACCTGTTGGGCCAGAAAACAAAAAACTTCCTACAGGTTTATGTGGCGCATTAAGCCCTGCCCTTGACAACTTAATGGCATTAGCCAAAGTGTCGATGGCTTTATCTTGACCAAACACAACAAGCTTAAGATTCTGCTCAAGAGAATGTAACTGATCTCGGTCTGTTGCTGATATGCTTTTAGGTGGTATGCGCGCTATTTTGGCGACTACGGCCTCAATTTCGGCCACATCAATAAACGCCTTGCGCTCAGCAACGGGAAATAGCTGTTGGAACGCACCAGCCTCATCAATTACGTCGATGGCTTTATCGGGCATCTTTTTGTCAGTAATATAGCGATCAGCTAGCTCTGCGGCAGCATCTATTGCAGCAGGCGTGTATTCAAGCTGATGGTGACTTTCGTAACGGGATATGAGGCCTCTCAAAATTGCTTGAGTGTCGGCAATGTTAGGTTCATCCACATCAATTTTTTGAAAGCGACGAGCCAGAGCATGGTCTTTTTCAAAAATTCCTCGAAACTCAGTAAAGGTTGTCGAACCAATACAGCGTAATTTACCAGAACTTAAAACTGGCTTTAATAAGTTAGATGCGTCCATAGAACCACCTGACGCAGCCCCCGCACCAATAATGGTGTGAATTTCATCAATGAAAAGAATTGCGTTTGGGGTTTTTTCAATATCAGATAACAAACCCTTCAAACGTTTTTCAAAATCGCCACGGTACTTGGTGCCAGCTAATAATGATCCCATGTCTAATGAGTAAACAGTCGAAGAAGCAATGACCTGAGGCACGTTGCCCTGTTCAATTTGATAGGCAAGTCCTTCAGCAATAGCGGTTTTACCAACACCGGCATCGCCAACTAATAGTGGGTTGTTTTTCCGTCGACGAGATAATACTTGTACTAAGCGTTCTAATTCTTTCCCTCGGCCTATTAATGGGTCAATATTACCATTGCGAGCTTCAGCATTTAAATCAGTGGTGTATTTAACCAAATGACTGGCTTCTTCACCTTCGCCTTCTACCGCTTTTTCAGCGCCTTCCATTTCTGTTCTACTGACGCCATGGGACAAATAATTGACGATGTCTACCCTTTCAACATCTAGTGAATCGAGCAAATAAACGGACTGGCTTTCTGTTTCACTAAAAATAGCAACCAAAACATTGGCACCAGTGACCTCTCCTTGACCAGAAGATTGCACATGGAATACAGCTCGCTGCAATACTCTTTGAAATCCAAGAGTAGGTTGTACTTCATAATCACCATGGCTTTCAGCTACAGCAGGTGTCGTATCATTAATGAATTTGTCCAGGGAAAGGCGCAAGTCATCCAGCGCAACACCACAGGCCTGAAGCACTTTGGCGCTGGACGGATTGTTAAGTAATGACAGCAGTAAATGCTCTACAGTCATAAATTCATGGCGTTTCCAGCTGGCATGTTTATAGGCTTCGCTTAAGCTTCGTTCTAAATCGTTGTCTAACATGGTGTCGTTCCTCTAAGAAGCAGATTCAACTTCGCATAGTAATGGGTGTTTATGTTGCCGAGCATGTTGATTGACCTGCATGGCTCTAGTTTCGGCCACGTCTTTAGTATAAGTACCACATACACCTTTGCCTTGTGTATGCACAGCTAACATTATTTGTGTTGCTTGTTCTTCACCATGGTTAAAAAAGCGTGACAAAATATCAATGACAAACTCCATTGGTGTGTAGTCATCATTCAATAAAACCACCTTATATAAAGACGGTTGGGCGATCTTAGGACGAGTTTGCTCAATAACCTGCAGATCGTGATTGTCGTCTGGTGTAGGTTGGTCGTCTTGGCTCATCAGCATAGGGTTGTAACTTAGGCTGGCAGTACAAGCGTTGTGGCGAGTAGAAAAAGTGGGCATTAGTAGACTCTGGATTTTAAGATTATTAACATCATAACGTTACTATTGGGCCTCTGTCAGCATTTTTCCAGAGCAGAATTGAAAACTGCTGCTAATATTATTAGAGAGTCATGGCAAGAGCTGTTGACTAAGCATTAAAGGCCTTCTTTTTAGTGTGGGCAATGCAGAGGATTAAGGGCATGAAAGCTGGCAAGGTGAAGTGGTTCAATAACGCTAAGGGATATGGTTTTATTGTATCTAACGATAATGAAAATGAGGATTTATTCGCTCATTATTCTGCTATTCAAAGTGATGGTTATAAAAGCTTAAGGGCGGGGCAAGAGGTGGATTTTGAACTTACAGATGGCCCGAGAGGCTTACAAGCAGAAAACATTGTACTAAAACCAAGCTTGTAAGTCCCCGAGGTATGTCCCTAATTTAGGTATCACAGGTCAATAAAAAACCAGCATTGGCTGGTTTTTTATTGACCTAATTAAACCCAGAGCTACATATTTGCAATAATAGCGTCACCAAATTCAGAGCAAGACAGCAAAGTAGCATCGTCCATTTGACGTTCAAAGTCATAGGTAACAGTTTTGGCATTAATTGCACCTTCAGTACCAGTGACAATCAAATCAGCTGCTGCAAACCAACCTAAATGACGTAACATCATCTCTGCTGATAAAATAATGGAACCAGGGTTTACCTTATCTTGGCCAGCAT
>CAJXEN010000162.1 GCA_913052465.1 uncultured Oceanospirillaceae bacterium | reverse complement strand
CAAATTGATCGTTTAATACCCGACCAGGACACATCCTAGTTCTAGAAAACCGAGCCTTGCGCATATCCCTAGTGGAAAAAAATGAAATTGAACATCGTTTATTGGGGCATAGCGAGGTCATGCAGGGTATTCGTCAATCAGTTTTGCAGCTCGCTCAGTTAGATGTCGATTTAATTATTAATGGTGCCACTGGCACGGGTAAAGAAGTCGTTGCTCATTGCTTACATGATTTTAGTAGCCGAGCCAAAAAACCATTCGTAGCGCTAAATTGCGGTGCACTTTCTGAGTCTATGATTGAAAGTGAACTATTCGGACACGAAGCGGGTGCTTTTACTGGTGCTCAAAAACGCCGCATTGGTAAATTAGAATATGCCAATGGGGGCACTATTTTTTTAGACGAAGTAGAAAGTATGCCACCCCATTTTCAGGTGCGCCTTCTGCGAGTTGTGCAAGAACGATGTTTAGAACGCTTGGGTGGTAACGAACTTATTCATTTAGATGTGCGTGTCATTGCTGCTAGTAAATTGAATTTAAGACAAGCAGCAGATGCAGGAGACTTTCGTGAAGATCTTTATTATCGGCTCAATGTAACCAACATTGAGTTGCCTAGTATGGCGCAGCGAAAAGAGGACGTGGGCTTATTGTTTAGGCACTTCGCCGAACTAGCTGCACAAAAATATAATCTCCCTTGCCCAACCCTACATACTTTACAGTTGCAGGCTCTTCAAACTCGAGAATGGCATGGGAATGTCCGCGAAATCAGCAATGAAGCAGAGCGCTGGGCGCTGGGTTTGACATTTTTTGCTCCAGGATCTGGTGATATTCAGCCCTCGAACTTATTAAGTAAAGGGGGTTTAGGGGAGCAAATGGACGAGTTTGAGAAGGGGTTGATCGAAACCACTTTGCTGCAGAACCATGGCCATTTGGAGCGTACTGCAAAAGCGTTAAATATTCCTCGGAAAAAACTCTACCTCAGAATGAGGAAACACCAGTTGAGCAGACCTTAGATTTGTTTTTGACATGGGTTAAAAGTGACTCGTTTGAACTTTTTTATTAGTCACTTATGACTCATATGCTGTCATTTTACGCTGCCTTTTAAGTTAGATTAATTTTAATAGTGAATATAAACAAATGCTTAGAGATTAATGGGCATCGGGCACGTGTCTTGCAATGAAGTTATTTAGCCAGAGCATAGTAAGCGGTTTACATGGTCTGTGCTTTAACCCTTTGGAGCATAAATATGAGTATCAAAATAAAATCAAATAATGGCCTGCTTACCACAGCAATTACTGCTGTCACTTTGCTAGCTGCAACCAGCGCAACAGCGGCTACGAAATGGGATATGCCAACTCCCTATGGCGATGGCTATCATCAAACAATTAATGTTCGGGCCTTTGCTGCTGACGTTAAGGCAGCCACTGATGGCGAATTAGATATTGTTGTTCACTCGGGTGCATCTTTATTTAAACACCCAGAAATTCATCGTGCCGTGCGCACAGGACAAGTACCTATTGGCGAAATGTTCATGGGTGTTTTGGGTAATGATGATCCAGTCTTTAAGTTAGACAATATTCCTTTTTTAGCCTCCGATTTCAGCCAAGCTAAAGATCTTTGGGATGCTTCTCGGAGTGCTGTCGAAGATGTTATGGCAAGTAATGGCCTACAGTTGCTATATGCCGTTCCTTGGCCTGGGCAGAGCTTTTATACTAAGGATCCAATCAGCAGTATTGCTGATTTAAAGGGTTTGAAAATGCGAGCTTATTCTCCTACTACTTCTCGCTTGGCTGTATTACTTGAATCTACTCCGACTACGGTGCAAGTACCTGAAATTCCTCAAGCCTTTGGTGCTGGTATTATTAACGCCATGATTACTTCGCCATCAACTGGTGTAAGTAGCCAAGCATGGGATTTTGTGCGTCACTACACCGATGTGCAGGCATGGATACCAAAAAATATGGTGTTTGTGAATAACAAGGCTTTTAAGCGTTTGGATGCGGATGTTCAAAAAGCGGTATTAGCTGCTGCTAGCAAAGCTGAAACCCGTGGTTGGGAAATGGCAGTTGAAGAAACACGCATTAAAACCGAAAGTTTAGGTGCAAATGGCATGGTTGTAGTGCAGCCAAGTGCAGAATTACAAACGGCATTAAAAGCCATTGGCTCTACTATGGCAGCTGAATGGGCCGCAGAAGCAGGTGCCTCAGGTGCTAAAATTATGGCTGAATATCAAAAGTAGTAATAGCCATACTCAAGCAACTGAATTGATATGAAAAACAATTCAGTTGCTCTTTTTATTATTATAGAGATTTAATATGCGGCGTTTTTTAGATGGTTTATATGCCTTTTCTGGGGCCTTAGCTGGATTCTTTATTGTGGCCATTACCTTGGTTATATTAGTCCAAATTGTGTCTCGCTGGATGGGCTATATTGTGCCATCAACTGATGATTTGTCGGGTTTCTTTTTAGCAGCCTCAAGCTTTTTAGGTTTGGCTTATACACTTAAAAAAGGTGGACATATCCGTGTTAGTTTGGTCATTCAGCGATTATCTATGGTCCAGCGGCATCGGCAGGAATTTCTTGTTCTAGCTGTGGGATCAGGCTTGGCAACTTTAATGTCGTGGCATTTAGGCTATATGGTATACGAATCATGGGTGTTTAAAGACGTCTCTGTGGGTTATTTACCCATACCTCTATGGATACCACAATCGAGTATGTCCTTAGGCATGTTGATTTTTAATATTGCCTTAGTGGACGAGTTAATACGGGTTCTGCGCGGGGCAAAGCCCTGTTATCAAGATCATGAAGACGAGCTCAATTTGGAGGAAGTGTAATGGATCCTCTTTTAATTGCGGGCATCTTAACGGTCGTATTATTTGTTTTATTAGCGGCTGGATTATGGGTTTCATTGACCCTTATGTTATTGGGTTTGTTGACCATGGTCATGCTGGACAATAACGCTTCTGGTCTTATTTTTGCCACCACTACCTGGGGGGCTAGTTCTAGTTGGGCCCTCACCGCATTACCACTATTTATTTGGATGGGAGAAATTTTGTTTCGTACTCGCCTGTCTGAAGATCTATTTGAAGGTCTTACACCATGGCTGAGCAAATTCCCTGGTCAGTTATTTCACGTTAATATATTAAGCTGCGGTATTTTTGCTGCGGTGTCTGGATCGTCGGCTGCTACTGCCGCAACGATTGGTCGCATGACACTGCCTGAATTAAAACAGCGTGGTTATGATACAAGGATGGCCATTGGCACTTTGGCAGGTTCGGGTACCCTAGGTTTACTGATACCACCATCGATTATTTTGATCGTATATGGCGTCGCCGCAGAAGTTTCAGTGGCACGATTATTTATGGCAGGGGCCGTACCTGGATTGTTACTGGTGGTTTTATTCATGGGCTATACCGCGCTTTGGGCTAAGCTTAGCCCAAAATCAGTGCCACAAGATACAAGACACTTTACTTGGGCTGATAAATTCAAAGCGATACGCAATCTAATCCCCGTGTTAAGCCTCATCATATTTGTTTTGGGGTCTATTTATACAGGACTCACCACACCCTCAGAGGCTGCCGCCTTTGGCGTGGCTGGTGCCTTAATCCTGTCTTTGATCTCGGGCACATTATCCACCAAAAGTTTTAACGAAAGTTTGATGGGAGCGGTTAAGACCTCTTGTATGATAGCGCTTATTCTTGCAGGGGCTGCCTTTTTAACGATTAGTATGGGGTTTCTAGGATTACCTCGCATGTTGGCTGAAATGATCGCTACCTTGCAACTATCCCCCTACATGCTGCTGGTTTACCTCACCTTTTTGTTCGTCATTTTAGGCTGTTTCTTAGATGGTATATCTGTTGTAGTGTTGACCACTTCAGTGGTTTTGCCAATGGTGCAACAAGCTGGTATTGATCTGTTATGGTTTGGCATTTACATTGTTCTCGTGGTAGAAATGGCCCAAATAACGCCGCCTGTTGGATTTAACTTGTTTGTCATTCAAGCACTCAGTGGTAAGAATATTTTATACATAGCTCGCGCGGCGCTGCCATTCTTTATGCTCATTATGTTGGCAGTCGTGCTCATCACTGTATTTCCAAGTATCGTCACCGCTTTACCGAACTTAATGGTTAACTAAAAATGAAAAAAGCCGCATTGAATGTATTGTGGTCTATGCTGTTAGTGCTAGTTAATGGGGCTGCTTGGGGACAAAACACTGCCATTATCAAGGCTGTTGGTACTTGGCATAATCTGACCAATTATCAAAAACATGAAGGTCCATTTTGGAACCAACATATCGCTCAAGCCTCGGGTGGCAGCATTATCGGTGAAATCAAACCACAAACAGCCTTAGACCTTAAAGGCTTCGAAATTATGCGCTTAGTTAAGAATGGCGTATTTGATTTTGCATTTGGTCTGCCAGGCTATGTGGCGGCTGATAATGCTATTTTTGAGGGGGCAGATTTGTCAGCTTTATCGCAAGATCTAAAAACGTTAAAACTGGTATCAGATGCCTACCGGCCGACTTTAGATCGGGCTTTTCAAAACATTTACAATGCCAAGTTAATGATGTTGTACCCGTTTCCAAGTCAGACATTGTGGTGCAATACACCAGTGACTAAGATTGCAGATTTAAAGGGTAAACGTATACGGGTCTACTCAACCACTTTGAGTGATTTTGTAGAAGGGGTAGGGGGCACTTCAG
>CAJXEN010000161.1 GCA_913052465.1 uncultured Oceanospirillaceae bacterium | reverse complement strand
GTGATTTTAGATGAAAAATGGTGACCTGAGATGAAAAATGTAACGTTGAATTTTAGTCGTGAAGAATATGCCCAACGCTTAGCGCAAGTGCGTAAAAGCATGGCGCAGCAGGGCATAGACACATTATTAAGCCATGACCCATCAAACATTTCCTGGCTTACAGGTTATGACGGTTGGTCATTTTATACCCCACAATGTGTCATTGTGGGCGCTGCTGGGGAACCCGTTTGGTATGGCCGTGGCATCGATGCTAACGGTGCACGGCGTACCGTGTATATGGATGAACAACAAATTTGTGGCTTTAAAGACCATTACGTTATGAACCCACCTCACCATGCTATGGATTACCTAAGTAACAAAGTGCTGCCTGAACGGGGTTGGGCTTCAGGTACTATTGGTGTAGAAATGGACAACTATTATTACAGTGCCAAAAGTCATGCAGCTTTAGTTAAGGGTTTACCAAAAGCTAAATTAGTGGACGCCACAGGTTTGGTCAACTGGTGTCGTAAAGTCAAGTCACCCCAAGAAATTGAATACATGCGTGTTGCTGGACGCATCGTTAGTAAAATGCATCACTGTATTCGTGAAAAAATTGCCGTAGGTTTACCCAAGCACCTACTTGCCGCAGAAATTTATCACGCCGGTATTAGTGGTGTGGATGATTTAGCTGGCGATTATCCTGCCATAGTGCCTATATTACCCTCTGGTATTGATGCGTCTGCTCCTCATTTAACTTGGGATGCCAAACCATTAGAGACTGGGCAAGCTACGTTTTTTGAAATTGCAGGCTGTTACAAACGCTATCATTGTCCTTTGTCTAGAACCATCTATTTAGGCACACCAGATGCTGCTTATATGAAGGCTGAAGAAGCGGTATTAGAAGGCTTAGAAAATGGCCTTGCTGTTGCCAAACCAGGGGTACGTTTTGGTGATATAGCCGCTAGCCTGCGCCAAACCTTATCACAGCATGGTTTCGATCGTGGCGATGCTCGTTGTGGTTATCCAATAGGGTTGAGCTACCCTCCAGATTGGGGCGAACGCACCTATAGTCTTAGGCCCAGTGATGACACAGTATTAGAACCAGGCATGACCTTTCACTTTATGCCAGGCCTATGGATGGACACTTGGGGTATGGAGACTACCGAATCTGTATTGGTAACAGCGACAGGCTGTGTGCCACTGGCCAACGTCAGCCGAGCAACCTTTATTAAATAATGAGAGCCACCATGTATTCTAAGCCATTACCGAATAGCAGCATTAGTGCCACCATCGACTTTGAAGCTGATGGCGTACAGCACGGGTTCTTGCAACTACCCTATTCCAGTAACCGCTCTGCTTGGGGCAGTATTATGATTCCTATTTGTCAAATAAAGCATGGCCATGGCCCTACTGCTTTACTCACTGGAGGTAATCACGGTGACGAGTACGAAGGCCCTACCAGCTTACTTAAGCTAGCTAACAACCTAAACGAAAAACAGGTACAAGGCCGAGTGATTATTGTGCCAATGATGAACCAACCTGCTTTTGAAGCAGGCAGTCGTACATCACCTATCGATGCTGGCAATATGAATCGTGCCTTTCCAGGCCACCCTTACGGTACTTTAACCGAGCGTATTGCAGACTATTTCAATCGCATTTTAATACCCATGTGTGATTATGCTTTAGATATTCATTCCGGCGGTAAAACCTTAGATATCATTCCTCTTGCGGCTGCCCACCGTTTACAAGACAAAACCCTAGAAAAAGCCTGCGTGACGGGGGCATTGTTATATGGTGCACCTTACACATTACTAATGGTAGAAATGGACGCTACCCAACTCTATGACACCGCTATTGAAAGCCAAGGTAAGGTATTTGTTACCACCGAGTTAAGAGGCCAAGGCACCAGTACTCCAGCGACAATGGCTATTGCTGATCGTGGGCTACAAAACTTCCTTAAGTTTGCAGGAATTGTGGCTGGCCAACCCCAGTTACCCCAAGCGACACAGCTATTGGAAATGAAAGATGACTCCTGTTACCACATGAGTCAAGATCAAGGTTTATTAGAACTTAAGGTGTCCATTGGCCAGCAAGTAAACCATGGTGATTTAATCGCTAGTATTCATAACCGTCATCGCACAGGCGCCAAAGCTAGCCACTACTATGCAGGTATGACCGGCATTGTGCTTGGTCGCAGGCATGCTCCTTTGACAGAGATTGGTGACGTTATTGTGGTACTAGCCAGCGTCATTGGCGGTGCCAAGGACTATCAGCCGTGACAACCGCCGCTAAAACCATTGGTATAGCCGACATTATGCAAGCGGCAAAGGTTATTGCTCCTTTAGTGATACGTACACCATTGCAGTTCAGCCAAGCTTTATCCACTTTGTATGGTGCTAACATTTGGTTCAAAGCACAGTTATTCAGCCAACAAATGGCCACCGATTTTGGCTTAGTAACTAACGCTTGCAGCAGCGTAAAAGCAGCATGTAAACAGGCTCAAATACTCATCACAACAACAGCATCAACATCACCGTTGGTGACATTAAACGACCTGCCTGCGGGCATTCACATCACCGCTATTGGTTCAGACAATTCCCATAAACGCGAACTAGATAAACACCTAGTAACCAGTGCAGACTTATTAGTGGTAGACCAAATAACTCAAAGTAAAACCATGGGTGAATTAAAACAAATCCCCATAGATTCACTCACTATTTTAACGTTAGGTAAGCTCATTGCCCAACAACATTACCCCAGAAGCAACCATCAACAAATCAGCCTTTGTGACCTCACTGGAACCGGCGTACAAGATACCGCTATTGCGTGTTACGCAGCCCAGTGTTTAGAGTTACATTAACCTTATAGGAGTTTTTCCATGAGTATCGATACCCAAGCCCTGCTGGCACGTGATCGCAAAAACGTATTCCACGCGTCTACCCACCTGAAACAATATGCGGATGGTGATTTACCTGGCCGCATTATCACCGGTGCTGATGGCATTCGTATACGAGACTCTGAAGGCGTAGAACTGATTGACGCTTTTGCAGGGCTGTATTGCGTAAACATCGGTTATGGCCGTCAAGAAATGGCTGAGGCCATTTACGAGCAAGCTAAAAAGTTGGCTTTTTACCATACTTATGTGGGCCACACTAACGAAGCCCTGATTGAGTTATCTGACCGTATCATTCAATTATGCCCACCAGGCATGAGCAAAGTGTATTACGGTATGTCTGGCAGTGATGCCAACGAGACACAAATGAAGCTAGTGTGGTATTACAATAATGCCCGTGGTTTAACCGATAAAAAGAAGATTATAAGCCGCGATCGTGGTTACCATGGTTCTACCATTGCTTCAGGATCACTCACCGGCTTACCGCTGTTCCATAAGCATTTTGACCTGCCAATAGATCGCGTAAAGCACACCTTAGCGCCGCATTATTACCGTCGTGAAGACAGCAGTATGTCCGAGTTGGAATTTTCCCAACACTGTGCTGATGAATTAGAAAAAATGATTCTAGAAGAAGGTCCAGACACTGTTGCGGCCATGATTGCTGAACCCGTGTTAGGCACTGGCGGTATCATCCCACCACCAGAAGGTTACTGGGGCGCCATTCAAAAAGTACTTAATAAGTATGACGTACTGCTTATTGCTGACGAGGTAGTGTGTGGTTTTGGTCGTTTAGGTGAAAACTTTGGTTCTATTTTGTACGATATGAAACCCGACCTAATGACTGTTGCTAAGGGCCTTACATCAGCTTACCAGCCTCTTTCTGGCGTTATTGTGGGCAATAAGGTTTGGGACGTTTTAGAACAAGGCACAGATCAATGGGGCGCAATCGGTCATGGCTACACCTACTCTGGCCACCCCATTGGTGCAGCTGCAGCTTTATGTAACCTAAATATTATTGAGCGTGAAAACCTCACAGACAATGCTAAAACCACAGGCGCTTATTTGCAACAACGTATGGCCCAAACCTTTGCAGACCATCCAATGGTAGGAGAAAGTCGCGGTGTGGGAATGCTTCATGCATTAGAGTTTGCTGCTGATAAAAAAAATCGCCAAGGGTTTGATGCCAATCTGAAAGTGGGCCCACTAGTTTCTGCTGCCTGTATGGCTGAAGGCATGATCGCCAGAGCCATGCCTCATGGTGACATACTAGGATTTGCCCCACCTTTAATCGCCACCCCAGATGACGTTGACGGCATGGTTGAACGGGCTCACCGAGCTGTTAATAAAGTAATGAACCAGCTTATCCGCAGTGGTGATTGGAAAGGTTAGCGCTGATTAGAAAGGTTAGTATTAATTGAAAAGGTTAGTGTTAGTTGAAAAGGCTAATACTGATCTACCAAGATAACCCTTATTTGCTAGTGTTTGGGTAAGACATGCACTAGCAAATCGTTCACTAAAGTTTCATCAATCGTCATTGATTGATCGATTTAGGGCTATTATTTAAAGATACCATCACCCATTTGATCAATGCATTGCTTCGCTTTGAACAAACTTAGCTCATGGCCGCCTTCGATACTAAAAGACTGGTCAGCGCGAATAAAGTGATGCTCTTTGCCGTCTTTGCGAATCCAGCCTTGTACACGAAAACTACTACCCTCCTTTAGCGGTTGAGTTTCAATACTAAACCCATTGTGTTCGTGATGTTGGGCACTTTTAGCACCTTTTTTTTCTGCGCTGTTATTGTTAGAGCGTTCTTCAATAGGCCGAAATAGAAACTCTTTAATAATAG
>CAJXEN010000160.1 GCA_913052465.1 uncultured Oceanospirillaceae bacterium | reverse complement strand
AAGCCTATGTCTTTGCCACTGCTAGAAAAGACTATTCCCAAAGAGCTCAGAGATGATGCAGGTTACTGGTATGGGTTAACCCTCAGGGCAAGGCCTATTATTTATGCCAAAGATCGGGTCAAACCTGCTGATTTGTCGACCTACGAGGCTTTAGCTGAAGCTCAGTGGAATGGTCGCCTGTGTTTGCGGTCGTCGCAATCAGTCTATAACCAGTCTTTGGTAGCTGCTACGATTGATGCTTTAGGTGCTAAGGCCACTCAGAACTGGATGGAAGGAATGGTCAAAAATCTTGTTAAAGCACCCTCGGGTGGTGATACTGACCAGCTGAAAGCTGTGGCTGCAGGAGTGTGTGATGTCACTATAACCAATACTTATTATTTGGCACGTCTAATTAATAGTAGCAAAAATGCCGATCAATCAGTGGCTAACAAGCTGGCAGTTTTCTGGCCCAACCAGAGTGGCTCAGGGGCATTGGGCCGCGGAGCACACTTTAATGTGAGTGGTGCAGGCTTTACTAAATATGGTAAAAATCCCAAACAAGCCCAAGCGCTGTTAGAATACCTTGCATCCGAGCCAGCACAGGTTTGGTATGCAGAAATCAATAACGAATACCCAGTGGTAAAGGATGTGGAAATTTCATTGGCTCTTAAAGGCTTTGGTGATTATAAAATGGACCCAATTGACCTAGAGATATTAGGACAGAATAATAGGCAAGCGGTTCAACTTATGGACCGTGCGGGTTGGAAATAGGTAACACTGTAAATGTTTAAAAGCCATGGGCTAAGTGTTTTTGCTGTTGTGATTGCAGCATTTTTATCGCTTCCTATTATCGTTATTTTAAGCTACTTGGTGCAGGCCGATGGTGTTCTATGGCGGCATCTCTATGAAACAGTGCTTAGTGACTATCTTGTAAACTCTTTGTTACTTTTGCTGGGTGTGGGTATGGGTGTGCTGTTGCTGGGGGTGCCTACTGCGTGGTTAACCAGTATGTGCAGCTTCCCAGGGCGACGTTGGTTGAGCTGGGGTTTGTTGCTTCCTTTAGCTATGCCAGCCTATATCATCGCCTATACGTATACCGGTTTATTAGACTTTGCTGGGCCAGTACAAACTTGGATCAGAGACATAACAGGGTTAGGCTACGGCGACTATTGGTTTTTTGAAATCCGCTCTTTAGGTGGTGCCATGATAATGATGTCCCTGGTGCTGTATCCCTATGTTTACCTCATGGCTAGAGCCGCATTTTTGGAACAGTCAGTCAGCAGTTTAGAGGTGGGATGTAGTTTAGGATATTCGCGCTGGCGTGCCATGTGGAGTTTGGCATTACCGATGGCTAGGCCAGCTATTATTACAGGCTTATCTTTGGCGCTAATGGAAACCTTGGCAGACTACGGTACTGTTCAATATTTTGGCGTAAGCACCTTTACAACAGGCATATTCCGTACCTTTTATGGCTATGGAGATGCCGCAGCAGCAGCGCAGTTGGCAGCTAGTTTGTTGGCTTTTGTTATATTGTTAGTCATGCTGGAGCGTTATTCTCGACGCCGAGCACGTTATCATTCTGCGGCAGAATCCAGGGCTCGGGCAGACTTAATTCCACTAGAGGGCAGCAAGGCGGCTATCGCTTTTACAATATGCTTGGCTCCTTTGATGTTCGGTTTTATCGTTCCAACAACTCAACTGTTACAGTGGGCAGTGTTTGAGGCCCAACCCTTAGGTTGGGATTTTGTAGGGTTGGCATGGAACTCGTTTAGTTTGGCCTTTTTGGCGGCTATTATTGCTGTGGCGCTAGCTATTATTTTGTCCTATGCTAAAAGAAGTCAACCTATTAAACCAGTGCGTACAGCGATAGCTATGGCTGGTTTTGGCTACGCTCTACCAGGTACTATTATTGCCATAGGGGTGTTAATTCCCTTGGCATGGATAGATCACAGACTTATAGCGCTGTTTGAGAACCTAGGTTGGGCCAACCCAGGCCTACTTTTATCGGGTAGTTTGGTGGCCTTAATATTTGCCTACACTGTGCGTTTCTTGGCTGTTGCTTTGGGAAGTGTTCAATCAGGCTTAGAGAAAATAAAACCGAGTTTAGACCATGCTGCTAGATCAATGGGCCATAGTCCTTTGGCTATATTAAGTAAAATCCATGTGCCTTTAATGCGCAGCTCTATACTTACTGCGGTATTGATTGTATTTGTAGATGTGCTTAAAGAGCTACCAGCAACATTGATCCTGCGACCCTTTAATTATAATACCATGGCTGTGCGTGTTTATGAGTTAGCCTCAGACGAACGCCTTACCGATGCTGCCCCAGCTGCCATTATGATTGTACTCGTTGGGCTTATTCCCGTGTTACTGCTCCACGCATCGATTGCCCACCGCAGGCCACACTAAAATGAGAGACCTTAAATGGTAATAACATTTGATAACCCAGATCAGCATTTGCTGGTGGATAAGGTGCACATCGCCTACGGCCAACACAGTATTGTACAAGATGTGAGCTTATCTGTGGGTGTAGGTGAAATTGGCTGCTTGTTAGGCCCCAGCGGCTGTGGGAAATCTACCCTATTGCGCGCTATCGCTGGTTTTGTGCCGTTACAATCTGGCAGCGTTAGTTTGGCAGGTAAAACCTTAGCCAAAGAGGGCTTTTTCTTGCCAGCAGAAAGCCGCAATGTAGGCATGGTGTTTCAGGATGTGGCGCTGTTTCCTCATATTAATATAGCAGGTAACGTGGCGTTTGGTTTACAGCACTGGCCTAAGGCCGAGCAAGTGCAGCGGGTGGAAGAGTTGTTGGATCTAGTTGGGCTCAGTGGTTACCAACAACGTTATCCCCATGTATTATCGGGTGGTCAGCAGCAGCGTGTGGCTTTGGCTCGTGCTATGGCGCCAAAACCCAGTTTGCTGTTGTTAGATGAGCCTTTCTCTGGCCTAGATGCCATGTTGCGAGAAGAACTGGTGCCAGAAATCGGTGCTATTTTGCGCCAAGAAAAAATCCCAGGTTTGTTAGTAACTCACGATCAGACTGAAGCGTTTACTATGGCTGATCATGTGGCGGTAATGAACCAGGGTCGCATCGAGCAATGGGATACAGCCTACAATATCTACCATAAACCAGACGAGCGGTTTGTTGCTGACTTTATCGGTGAAGGGGATTTTTTAGAGTGTAGTGTGAGTAGCGAAACCTGCGTAGAGTCACCTATAGGACGCTTGTGTAGCGAACGGCCCCATGGCTTTACAGTAGGACAAAAAGCTGAAGTGTTTATCCGTCCAGAAGACGTGTTGCATTTAGATCACAGTCCTATAACGGGGCGTATTATCAGCAAGCGTTTCCGAGGTACACACTTCTTATACAGGGTATTAGTCGCCGGTAATCAAACTTTATCCTGCTTTGCAGACTCTCACCATAACCATAATATCGGCGAAGAAATCGGTATCAAACTATCACTTAACCATCTGATGTTGTTTTAAACAAAGCGCATTGACAGATCAATGGCGCGGCAATCTTTGGTTAGAGCTCCAATCGAAATGTAATCCACGCCAGTTTCTGCGATAGGACGAAGGGTTTGCTCAGTTATACCACCAGATGCTTCTAGTTCTGCTCGACCCTCTGCCAGTTGCACTGCCTCACGCATGTCACGCAAGGTAAAATTGTCGAGCATGATGCGGTCTGCACTGGCGTCTAACGCCTGTTGTAGCTCGCCCATAGATTCCACTTCTACTTCCACAGTTTTGCTAGGTTCTTGTTGCCTTGCCGCAGCAATGGCTTGGCTGATGCCTCCACAGGCTGCAATGTGATTTTCTTTGATCAAAAATGCATCATATAAGCCGATACGATGGTTGTAGCACTGGCCACAAGAAACAGCGTACTTTTGTGCCTTACGCAGGCCTGGGATAGTCTTTCTGGTATCAAGTAATTTAACGTTAGTATCTGCTACTAAGCTGGCGTAGTAGTGAGCAATGCTAGCGGTACCGGATAAACATTGTAAAAAATTCAGGGCGCTGCGTTCAAACGTAAGAAGGCTGCGGGCATTCCCGTAAGCTTGAAATAATAACTGATTAGCTTCAGCTTGCTGGCCATCAGCTACCATCCAGCTAATAGAGATAGTTGGGTCTACTTGGCGTGCCACTTCGTTAACCCAATCCACACCACAAATAGTGGCATCTTCACGGGTAATAACCGCCGCAGAAGCTTGTTCATCTGCTGGAATTAAGCGCGCAGTAATGTCCCCATCGCCTACATCTTCCAATAGCGCAGCACTCACGTTAGCTTGTACGTCGGCCTTTAAGAAATGGACGTTGATAAAGTCGGTCATGTGGGGTGGTTCCGTGCTAGCAGTGGTGTAGATTAATGATGCCCATGATACCACAGCCCTGCGGCTGGTTTAGAGAACAAATGATAAAGTAAGTGGAATGCTGATTAGCGCCATTAAGTTGCCAATTAATACGATAGAGGCGACTCTTTTTGGGTCTTGTTGGTATTGTTCTGCCACCATATAGTTCAATACAGCTGGAGGTAAAGCACCAAACACAATGAGTACCGCATATTGCTCAGGGGGCAGTTTAAGGGCAATTTGTGCCACTAACGCCATTAAAATGCCAGAAATAGGGCATAAAATAGCGCCCACTAAACCCACCTCCCAGTCATCAAACTCTAAACTAGTAAGGCGGATGCCTAAAGTAAAGAGCATTAATGGAATACAAACTTGCCCTAACATATCAATCGGTAAGTGCACACTTGTGGGTAATTGAAAACCGCTTA
>CAJXEN010000159.1 GCA_913052465.1 uncultured Oceanospirillaceae bacterium | reverse complement strand
AGACCAACCCAAAGACCAACTAAGCAGTCTGCAACTAGTGGAGCACATTTATGTGCAAGAAAAGGCTGACTATTATCAAATAACAGATGGTTTACCACAGCAACAAGGCTTTAGTATTACAGCCAAAGAGGATGAGGATATATAATGGCCAATAAATGCTCCCAATGTGATTTTAAAATCACCTCACGTAATCAACTGTGTGACGACTATAGAGACCCAAAAAAAGCGTATGGTTGCCCTGAGTGTGGTACTTTTTATATTTTGCCAACAAGTGCAGCACCTACAAAGAAACAGTGGCTAGTGTATTTAACCTTAGGCTTTACTGGCGGATTGATTTCTAGTCTGGTGCAACTTAATGGCTACTCAAGGTGGTGGTTTTGGGGTTATGTATTATTTACTGTAACGGTTTTTGTTGTGCGCTATGTCAAGTCAAAAGCGGTCACTTTAGAAGCTTCGGGGTATAGAGCCACTCCCAATAATGACTGACTTTATTGTGCCCTTTTGTGAACAACAAGTCTCCATTCTTTATGCAGATGAAGACATTGTAGTGGCTGATAAGCCCAGTGGCCTATTATCTGTACTAGGCAAAAACCCACTCAATAAAGACTGCTTAATTACTAGAGTGCAGCAGCAATATACTGATGCATGCATAGTGCATCGTTTAGATATGGACACCTCTGGAGTGATGGTGTTGGCTCGTGGTAAGGAAAATTTATCGGCTCTAAGCCGCCAGTTTCAGGAACGAGAAACTCAAAAGCAGTATTTAGCATGGGTGTATGGCGTATTACAAGAGGATAAAGGCGAAATTGATTTGCCACTGCGTTGTGATTGGCCTAACAGGCCTAAACAAATGGTAGATCACGAACTAGGTAAGCCTTCATTAACACGTTTTGAAGTGCTAGAAAGAAAACCTAAAACGTTACAGACAAAGGTGCTATTAAAACCTGTAACAGGTCGCTCTCACCAGCTGCGTGTGCACATGGCACAGATCGGTCATCCCATTAGTGGTTGCGAGTTTTATGCGCATTCAGATGCACTAGATCAGGCAGGGCGCTTACAGTTACATGCGTGGAAGTTAACCTTTATTCATCCAGCAACTGGGGCCTTGATAACGCAAGTAGCCCCCACAGTGTTTTAAGCTTAAATTAGGCCTTGGCAAGCTCTAGTACGCTATGCCAAACCTTTTCATCCAGCTCTACAGCATTAGGTAGTGCTTTTTTGGAGCCAGGTAAGCGGGCGCCAGGCTGGTTGGTTACGGCTTCTGAAATAATACTAAGTTTGTCCCAAAATACATCGCCAGATACGTTAGTAGGGTCAATAATGATATAGCACTGACCTAAGTCGTGAGGTTTACCTTCGGTAGCTTTGAGTGGTTCTAGCTCAGTGCTGGTGCTGCCACCAGTAAAGGCGGCGGCAAGAATTTCTGCCATAAGGCCAAATCCATAGCCTTTGTACCCCCCCGAAGACACAAGAGAGCCACCATTGATGACTGCATTAGGGTCTTGTGTGGGTTCGCCTTCACTATCTACGCCCCAGCCCAGGGGGATTTTTTCGCCAGCAGTGGCAGCCATGTTTATTTTACCAATGGCGATGGCGCTGGTGGATTGATCGAACT
This sequence comes from uncultured Oceanospirillaceae bacterium, assembly GCA_913052465.1. Lineage (GTDB taxonomy): Bacteria > Pseudomonadota > Gammaproteobacteria > Pseudomonadales > Balneatricaceae > Njordibacter. Next base: position 3,175 of record CAJXEN010000159.1, on the reverse strand, counting down.
GCATGGCTAGGCCACCTTTGCCATCCGGCACAGACATGGCGATAGGGTTAGTACCCAATACGGCCTTAGTTCCACCTGGAGGGGATACGCAAGATTTGGCATTAGTCATACCTATAGCAATGTAACCTGCCCGTGCAATCTGTTCAGTAAAATACCCCATAGAAGTGCAAGTGTGGGAATGGCAAATAGCTAACGTGGCCACACCATTGGTTTTTGCGGCGGCAAGGGCAGTGTCTAGGCCATGGGAAAAAGCGGCCTGAGCAAAGCCTAACTTGGCATCTACCACCACACTGGCAGGTTTTGGTTGATGTATTTCTGGCTCTACGTCACCTTTCACTCGGCCTACTAAAAGTTGGCTGCAATAACTTTGTAGGTAAAAAAGCCCGCAAATTTTATTGCTATTAGCTTCGGCAACCCGCACCGCATGAGCCACAGATTCGGCTATCCATGGTTTTGCCCCGTGAGCTTCTAAGGCTTTTGCCGTGGTGGCTTGAATGGTGTCTAGATCAACACTAATGGTGGTCATAGGGTGTTCCAACTATAAAAATTATTTAGCTGACAATTTTATGTTGCTTTGCCTACGTGGGTAAAGTAAAAACAATACTTACTGGTTTTTTACAACATTGCTGTATGACTATGAATCAAACACTTTGCGTTGCCATAAGGCCTTTTGTAGCAGCAGATAGCGCTCAAGTACAAACCTTGGTGAGCGATGCACGGGTTGCTCAAGTAGCGGGCAATGTTCCTTACCCATACCCAGAAAATGGTGCACAAACTTGGATAGCCGCCTATGCAGCACAGCATCGGTCTGGTGCTGCCATTATTAGGGCCATCGTTTGCTTGGAAAGTGGCCAGTGTGTTGGCGCAATTAGTATTGACCAAATTACTAGAGGCCTCAATAGTAGTGGAAATTTAGGGTATTGGGTGGGCGTGCCTTATTGGAACAAGGGTTTTTGTGAGCAAGCTGGTAAGTTAATGCTAGCTTTGGCCGTGCAAGAATACGCTATGAAGCGTTTGGTTGCAGCACACCGTTTGGACAATTTGGCCTCGGGTAGGGTACTACACAAGCTAGGTTTTAATGAGTTAAGGTCACAACAAATGACTGACTTATCGGGGCGGAATTTATTTCGTTGTTATCAAAAATTGCTCTAACTATCGGCTTTGGCCTCTAAGTTGGGTGCGCAAATATCACTATAAAGTGTTTTTAAGTATTGCCACAGCTGACGTAAAAATTACTACTACTTGCTAATAACAAGTATTTTGCTATGATGAATTTGGTCATTTAGCTAATTCTTAGCTTGGCTCAAACAATAATAACAAACTGTTAAAAGGGAAATTATGATTGATAATATTGTAGGTAGTATTAGAAAATTAACTGAAGCTGGCATAGCGCTTATTGCACTAGCCATTGTTTTAGAAGTGATTTTTGGCGCAAATGTCGCCTTCGTAGGTGTTGGCGTTGTTGATAACATCCTCTCTATCGTTGGTGCATTAGGCGGCGCAGGATTGGTTGGTTTAGCTTCAATTGCAGTCATCTACGCTCTATTCAACCGAAAGTAATGTCTGATTAGTCCTATAAAAGCCCACATATATGTGGGCTTTTTTGTTTCTATGGAGATCAAGTACCGACTACCAAGGTGCGCAGGCTTCTTTGCAGTAGATATTTGGCGCAATAAAAAAGGGCGCCTCTAATAAGAGGCGCCCTTTTTGTTAGCTAGTCAATTGACTAGCTAAACCATTGCTTGGTTAGCAATATTACGAGCGACGAGGCGCACGGTCATTGCGTGGTTCTCTGCGTTGGTTTGGACGATCGCCACCACCGCTGCGCTTAGGGCGAGGAGTCTTGGCGCCAGGGGTGAAGTCGTCGGCAGGGCCTTGAGACTGAATGTTTAATGGCTGACTACGTACACGTACTTTCTTAAGTAGCTGTAGCATTTCTGCAGGCATGCCCGCAGGAAGGTCTACTGTAGAGTGGTCATCAAACAAGCTAATACGGCCAATGTAAGCGCTGCTTAGGTCTGCTTCGTTAGCGATGGCGCCAACGATGTCGCCTGGCTTAACTTGGTTGTTGTGGCCTACGTCAATACGGAAGCGTTCCATGGCAATAGATTCACCGCTGAACTCTTCTTCTTTACGTTCTTTACGACGAGGGCGCTCTTCGTCAAAGCCAGGTGTTGTATCACGTGAATCACGACGCTCAGGCTTGCCAGCTTCTGGTGCTACAAGAGGACGGTCTTTTTGGGCCATAAAGCACAGGGCCGCAGCAACTTGCTCTGGTGCAATTTCACGTTCTTTAACGAAGGCTTCGATTAAATCGCTGTAAATGCTTAAGTCAGACTGTTCAAGTGCTTTGTCGATACTAGCCTTAAACTGGTCGATGCGACGCTCTTTCACTTGTTCACGGCTAGGCAAGTCCATTGGAGTAATGGCTTGACGCGTGGCTTTTTCGATAGAGCGCAGCATGTTACGTTCGCGAGGTGCCACAAATAAAATGGCGTTACCCGCACGACCAGCACGGCCAGTACGGCCAATACGGTGAACGTAAGCTTCAGTGTCGTATGGAATGTCGTAGTTAATAACGTGGCTTACACGAGCTACGTCAATACCACGGGCAGCAACGTCGGTAGCGACAACGATATCAATCTTGCTGCTTTTTAGGTGCTCAATAGTACGCTCGCGTAGCTGTTGAGACATGTCGCCATTAATAGGTGACGCACGGTGACCACGGGCTTCTAATTTTTCAGCTAGTTCTACTGTTAAGGTCTTGGTGCGTACAAAAACGATGACGCCATCAAAATCTTCTGCTTCTAGGATGCGAGTCATTGCGTCTAGCTTAGTGGTGCCAACAGCTTTCCAATAACGCTGAGTAACGCTGTCTACAGTAGCCGTTTTGGCTTCAATTTTAATTTCTTCTGGGTTGTTAAGGTAGGTGTTTGCAACCTTACGAATAACAGCTGGCATAGTAGCAGAGAATAGAGCCACTTGGCGTTTTGGTGGCGTGTGATCCAAAATCCAAGTGACATCGTCAATAAAGCCCATGCGTAGCATTTCGTCGGCTTCGTCTAAAACAACAGTCTTCAGCTTGTCTAGCTTTAAGGTGCCGCGACGCAAGTGATCCATTACTCGGCCAGGGGTACCAACAACCACATGTACACCGCGTTGTAGTTGACGCAAT
>CAJXEN010000158.1 GCA_913052465.1 uncultured Oceanospirillaceae bacterium | reverse complement strand
AGAATTACAAAAAGCCTCTTAACTGGGTTGTACTAAAAAGCTTGACCAGGTCAGTTAATAACTTGAAAAAAACGTTAATTTTACAGATTGTTGTAGACGAATACATGATGGCATCACTTGTTCCTAAATTATCATCTGTTAAAACGATTGATTTAAGATAAATATAGTAAAAAAAACGTCAAATCTGTTTAGGTTTTATTTTTGATATTATTTTGAAAGCCGATAAAATGTCTTCCGTGATATGATGACTAGATAGCTCAACTCAAGGAAATAATCGTGGATACTACTGCCAATAAACTGTTGGAATCGGTGTTAAAACCGTTAAATATTAATCATCATCAACTGGTTAATGACAGCCACAAACACAGTGGTACAGCTACTGACAGCCATTACAATCTAGTACTAGTATCGGATGATTTTTTTGGCATAGGGCCAGTGAAGCGCCACCAACAGGTCTACGCATTGGTTGGTGATTTAATGAACAACCCGATCCATGCACTGGCGCTTCATTGTTATACCACTGAGCAGTGGCAGGCCAAGCAAGAAAAGATACCATCAACAGCCCCTTGTCTTGGTGGCAGTAAAGCGGGCTGATTATTTGCCAGCCATAAAAAAGCCCCAAAGACCTAGTCTGTGGGGCTTTATGTAGCAAGTTTCAGTAGTTCATTCAGGACAACATTAACGCTGCTCTAGAAGTCGCCAGTACCTGCTAATGCTTCTCTTCGTATAGCCATAAAGTCGTTTAGTCCATCGTCAATGGCTTGATCCAAAGGAGGCGCTTCGTATTCGTTAAGCATCTTCTTCCACAGTGCGTTAGCACGTATCTGAACGTCTTTGCTGCCATCTTCTTCCCATTGCTCAAAGCTATTATTGTCTGCAAGATTAGACATGTAAAAAGCTTCTTTAAAGTTAGCTTGGGTGTGAGCACAACCTAAGTAATGGTTGCCTGGGCCTACTTCACGGATCGCATCAAGTGCTTGGCCATTTTCAGAAAGGTCTATACCCTTACAGAAAGTATGAGCCATACCGAGTTGATCTAAGTCCATAACGAACTTTTCATAACCCATAGACAATCCAGCCTCGAGCCAACCAGCCGAATGCAATGCAAAGTTAACGCCAGCCATAATGGTGGGTGTTAACGTATTGGCACTTTCGGATGCAGCTTGGGCGTCGGCAATTTTAGAACCTGGCAATGAACCACCACTACGGAATGGGACTCCTAAGCGACGAGCAAGTTGCGCTGCGCCATAAAGCACCAAGGCAGGTTCTGGGGTACCAAAAGTAGGAGCGCCAGATTGCATTGAGATAGAGCTAGCAAAAGTACCAAAAACACACGGAGTACCAGGGCGGTATAGCTGAATAAAGGTAATGCCAGCTAGTACTTCTGCAAGTACTTGGGCCAAAGTACCAGCAATCGTTACCGGTGACATAGCACCAGCCAAGATGAATGGTGTTACTACGCAAGCTTGGTTGTTTTCAGCGTAAACCTTAGCAGCTCCTAGCATTGTGTCGTCAAACGTCATAGGCGAGTTAGCATTGATCAAGCTAGTGGTTACAGTGTTATTCTTTACAAACTCCTCACCAAATACAATCTTAGCCATGTCTACAGTGTCTTGGGCACGAGAAGGCGCAGTGACAGAGCCCATGAAGGCTTTGTCACTGTATTTAATGTGGCTGTAGATCATATCTAAGTGACGCGTAGTCACTGGCACGTCGACTGGCTCACATATGGTGCCACCAGAGTGGTGCATGTAAGGTGACATATAAGCCAACTTAACAAAGTTTTGGAAATCTGTAATAGTGGCGTAACGGCGGCCGTTGTCTAGGTCACGTACAAATGGAGAACCATATCCTGGAACAAACACAGTGTTCATGCCACCGATGTCTACATTACGAGCACTGTTGCGCGCGTGCTGAGTGTAGGTTGCTGGAGCAGAGGCTTGGATGATCTGACGACACATGCCGCGTGGGAAACGCACGCGCTCGCCGTCTACACTGGCGCCAGCAGCTTTAAGTACTGATAATGCTTCTGGGTCGTCACGGAATTCAATGCCAATCTCTTCTAGAATGGTGTCAGCATTGCGCTCAATAATTTCTAGGCCAGCTTCATCTAATACTTCAAATGGATTGAGTTTACGGGTAATAAAAGCGGGTACTTGTATAGTTTCTGCAGCACGTGATGCTTGACGTGCACTACGACCACCACCGCTTTTGCGGCGTCCCTGGGCTTCACTCATGGAAATACTCCTCAATAAAATGGGGCGGGTTTATTCTGAGCAAGATTTTGCAGTTGTTGCGAGTGTTGTGCTGACTAAACGGCGACTGCTTGTTGTGTTTAAGCGTCACTTTTTTGTGGCAGGTAATGAGTTGGCGAGAGGGTTAAGCATAAACATGAACTATATTCATGTTTAATTGAAAAAAACTCAACCTCGTTAGCAGCGAGAAGTTGCTCTAGCGCTAGCTAACAAGCATCTAGCTAGGTAGCATTACATTATTATTAGTATTTTAGGAACCAATTATGAGCGTTAATCTACTTAAAGACCTATTGGCAGAACGAGGAGTATTACTTGCAGATGGTGCTACGGGCACTAATCTATTTGCCATGGGTCTAGAGACAGGTGATGCACCTGAATTATGGAATGTGGATTACCCAGCCCGTATTGCTGCTAACTACCAAAGTTTCGTAGATGCAGGTTCAGATATCATATTAACCAATACCTTTGGCGGCACCCATTACCGTTTGAAACTACATGATGCTGCACACCGTGTGCATGAGTTAAACGTTGCTGGCGTTAAAATAGGCCGTGAGGTAGCAGACAAAGCAGGCCGTTCAGTCATTATTGCTGGTTCTATTGGCCCAACGGGTGAAATACCAGAGCCTATGGGTACTTTAAGCCATAACGATGCGGTAAGCGCATTTGCAGAGCAAGCTGAAGCACTAAAGGATGGGGGTGCAGACGTATTGTGGATAGAGACTATGTCTTCAACACAAGAAGCTGAAGCGGCTATTGAAGGCGCCAACCAGACGGGACTGCCAGTTATTTGTACCTACATTTTCGATACTAATGGTCGTTCTATGATGGGGGTTACGCCTGCAGACATGATGCAATCTTGTGCTCATGAAGATCATAGGTCATATGCCTGTGGTTCTAACTGCGGTGTGGGTGCTTCAGAATTAGTGATGGCTATTTGTAATATGCGTAATGCGCCAGCGGGTGACAAGGCTGTTTTGGTGTCTAAGGCCAACTGTGGCATTCCCGAATATGTTAATGGTGCCATTCATTATAATGGTACGCCAGAAATTATGGCTCGTTATGCCACTATGGCCATGGATGCTGGTGCAGACATTATTGGTGGATGCTGTGGTACTTCTCCAGAGCATGTTGCTGCTATGCGCAAAGCGTTAGACGGCCATACTAAAGGTGCAGCACCAACTGTGGAAGAAATTGAATCGGTATTAGGTGAAGTATCTAAAGGTGGCAAGGCGCAGTTTGCCGGTGATTTGAGTGTTGCTGGTGGTGCTGCCGAAGGTGCAGTTACTGACCGGCGGTCTCGCCGCCGTTAGGCTGCAAGACGCCTTAAATGTGTTCGGCATTCCACATAATCCAGCATTAATGACTTGAGACTAATCCCAGGTATTAAACTAGGTCTTACAGATGCATAGGCATTCACTAAGTTCTTTTTAACACAATACCTTTGCCTGCGCTGTTTGGCCAAGGTATCTGTGCATGCTCAGCTTTAAGGTTAGTGAGGCTTTGCATCATCATATCACTGAAATTAGCCACCTTTTTAGCCTTTAAGTTGTAGCATAAGAACAACATTTCTACTGTGGCAAGCAATTCATTTTGGTCATTAAACATGCTGTGAAAAATACGCATACGTTTGTTGTCTATCTCTAGTACTTGCGAAGTAATAGTGACCATTTCTCCCAAACCAATCTCTTTAACATAGGCCAAGTGAGTCTCTACGGTGAACAGTGTTTCTCCTGTACTTTGGATGTGTGCCAAGGTTAAACCTAAGTAGTTTTGAAGTTCGTCTGTCGCTTGGGTAAAAATAACAAGGTAATAGGCGTCATTAAGGTGACCGTTGTAATCGATCCAATCTTTTATCACTGGCGTTTGTAGGGTTTGTAGGGCTAATAAAGAGTTGGACATGTTTTTTCCATAATAAAATAAGGTAGATCACAAACCATAGATTAGGCGTTGCAAGGGCCTTAAAGAATGATTAATATCGAACCATTATTGCATATTAACGACTTAACCGACTATGTTCACAGCTAAATCGATCAACAAAACCGTCAACGTGGCTTTTTATCTGGTGCCAGAGTTTTCTATGCTCGGATTTTCTGCCCTGGTAGACCCGTTGCGTCAAGCTAACACCATGTCTGGCCAAGCACTGTATGGCTGGCAGGTGATCAGTGCCAACGGGGAGGCAGTGGCAGCAAGCAATGGTATGAGTTTGATTGCTGATTGTGCTATTGGTCAAGAAACAGTGCCAGACATGTTGATACTTTGTGCTGGCTTTAATCCAGAAAAAGATCAATCTAAAAGGCTTCAATTATGGCTGCAGCAACATAGCCGGCGCGGTACTTGGTTAGGCAGCCAAGATACGGGAAGCTATTTGCTGGCCAAAAGTGGCTTGTTAAATGGTCATCGAGCCACTATTCATTGGGAAAACCTAATGGCTTTTAAAGAGGTGTTTCGACGAGTGGAAGTGGTGGATGAACTGTATGAGATTGATGGTCGCCGCTGCACATGTTCTGGAGGCTTAGCTGGGTTAGACATGATGTTGTATTTGATCCAATGCCAACGCGGACACGAGCTATCTTTGTCTGTGTCTGATGAACTGATTTATAGCCACATGCGTGAGGGGAAGGCACCTCA
>CAJXEN010000157.1 GCA_913052465.1 uncultured Oceanospirillaceae bacterium | reverse complement strand
TTCCGCTTCTGACCGTGTTGCTCTGAATAAAGAGTTTCAGGCTCTTGCATCTGCAATTACTGCAATCGCTACCAATACAGACTTCAACGGTACCAACATGTTGAACTCTACGGGAACCGTCAACTTTCAGGTTGGTGACGGTGCAACAGATGTTGTCTCAATGACTTTTCAGGGCATGAAGGCTACTGACCTGGATATCTTTGACAGTGGATCGGCTGTTACTGAATTAGCCAATATGACTAACACCACAGAAAATGGTGCGGCTGCAAAACAAGTATCTACCTTCACAATTGCTGGTGTTCCAGATGCTGCTGAATCTTTAGAAATGGATGTTAGTGGAAAGACTTATACGCAAGCATTTCAGGATGACGCCACTGTAACTATGAGGCTGTTGGCAAACCAAATTGCGGCTGACAATGAATTTATCGATGCGACAGGAACCGCTACTGTTCTAACATTGACTAGTTTGGAAAAGGGTGAGGGCTGGACTTCTGAAGGCCTGAAGTTATTTGCTGATAGTACAGCAATTGCCACTAGTGCAGCTTTTGTAGAAGGAACTTCTAATGGAGCATCGGCCAAGCAGGCAGGTACCCATACATTGACGGCACCAGTCGCCAATCAGACTTTGACTATCACTGTAAATGGAACAGAGTACACTCAAGACTTTGTAGATGATGCAACTAAAACAAATGCAGCATTAGCCAGTAAAATTAACGATGGTACTTCTAACCTTGCGGTTACTAGCAGTGCAACAACACTTGTGTTGACAAGTACGAAGGATAACACTGCGTTCACTACAAGTGCCCTAGTAACGACTGCTCTACATGGTGGTAATTCATCCATTCTAACAGCAGCAGGTGCTGCGGCAGCAATGAATTCCGTTGATGCGTCAATAACACAGGTGGATTCTTATCGGAGTGAGCTTGGTGCGGTAGCCAACCGGCTAGATCACACAGTGTCAAACTTGATGAACCGAGTGGAAAACCAGTCAGCTGCAAAATCTCGTATTGAAGATACAGACTTTGCGGTAGAGTCGGCTAACCTCGCTAAGGCTCAAGTGCTTCAGCAAGCGGGTACTGCAATGTTAGCGCAAGCTAATGCTTCAGGCCAAAGCGTCTTGTCACTGTTAAAGTAAAACGGTAACCTAGTTTGGGGGTCGTGAACTTTTTACGCCCCTTACTAGGTTAATTAACCCAACAGGAGGTTGTTATGGCGATCGAAGTAATTGCAGCGAATCCCCAAGTAGCTCCTCAGATAGTGAATAATCAGGTCGGAAATGACCGACCCTTTGCAAAGGTAGAGGCGGTGGTAAAGGAACAACCAAAGCCAGTACCTGCAGCTCCAAAGATTGACATTAATCGAGAACCGATTATTTCATCAACGGAGCTTGAAGCCAAAATCAGTGAATTAAACGAAGCAATGGTTTCGCGTAATCAGGCTGTAGTATTTAGCACTGACCCTCAAACAGGGAAGGACATAGTAAGAGTCACCAATTCAAGTACGGGTGAACTTATAAGGCAAATGCCTAGTGTTGAAGCGCTTAAAGCAATGCAGAATATTGACCAAATGATGGGCCTAATTTTTAACAAACGGACTTAAACATGGCAAAGATCTTGGAAAGTCAAAAACAGCGTCACATAACTGGGCGCTGTTTTTTTTTGGGTGTAATTTATAAACGAGTAAACGCTTTTATAAGATGGCACGATTTTTGCTAATAACCAAGTATGAAAAGAAATTTCTATAAAGCGGCAAACACTTGCCGCATAGGGCCTTGCGACGATAGGGTTAGAAAAGGGTAGGATTATGGCAACTGATTATCTAAATGCGATGGGTGTTGGTGCAGGTTTCGACACTAAGGCCATAGTCACCGCTATAGTCGATGCAGAAAAAGCCGGCAAGCAAAGCTCGATTGACCGCAAGACGAAGGATGTTGAGTCAAGTGTGTCTGGCATGGCGCAGCTAAAATCTTCCCTTACTACGCTGCAAACAGCATTCAAAGCTGTAGATGATAAGCGGGACTTTAACTTCTCTAATTTGTCAAATTCGGCCCCCACTCTACTGAGTGCCCAACTTAACTCCAGCTCTGCAGTGCCTGGCACTTACAAGGTTACTGTGAGTCAATTGGCACAAAACGATGTTTATCAGACGACGGCCGTTGCAGAAGCTCTAGAAGTAGATACTTACACGCTTAATTCGGCTGTCAACGCCAGTGGGAGTGTGTCATTTGCCTATGGTGGAATTAGTTATACTCAGGCCTTTAATACGGACTCAGCAACGACAATGAGCGGACTTGTCTCTGCAATAAATGCGGGTACTGCAGGTTCAACCGTGACAGCAGTTGCCATTAACAGTACGACTTTTACCATTACCAACGATGTTGGCAGTGACACGCAGATGACCAAAGGCACCATTGACGGTACCAGTAATGGATCCACTGGCCTCACTGTGTCAACTGCAGATACCACCGCAGGAATTGGGGCATCGACAGTGGACCGAAATGGCACATCAGCGGCCACAGTGGTCATCCAAGTCGGATCGGCTGCCGCGGAAACAATTACTTTGGCAGCGGGTAGTACGTCTTTGGCAGATCTCGTTACCGGCATCAATGAGCTCACTGCTGACGTCACAGCGCGCCTTGTTGAGACCAGTTCTGGCAGTTATCGTGTTGTTGTTGAGGGGCCTCAGGGCAGTGACAATGTGCTCACCATTACAGACTCTGTGTTTGGTTTGCAAACCACCAACACACAGGAGGTAGACACCTATACACTTGGTGCTGCTGTTACTGTCGGGGGTAGTGCGTCATTTACCTATGAGGGTACTACTTACACACAGGCCTTTTCTTCAAGCTCAGCAAATACAATTGTCCAACTTGCCGCTCAGGTAAATGCTGCATCTGGAGTCACAGTTGCTGCAGTTTCTGGCAGTGGAGTGGCTTTCACTATCACCAGTGACGTTGGAAGTGATACGCAGATGACCAAAGGCACCATTGGTGGAACAACCAACGGCTCAGTTGCGCTTACGATTTCAACTGTAGATACAACAACGGGAAGTGATGGTAATAAAATCCAAGGAGCACAAAATGCGACACTCGACGTCAACGGTCTTGCTATCTCGAGTGCCACTAACCAAATAGATGCTGTGGTACCTGGGCTTAAACTTGATTTAATGGAGGTTTCAGCTAGTGCCGTGGTGTTATCAGTGGGAAGAGATACAACGGTAGCCATGGCCGCTATTACAAACTTAGTAGATGCGTATAATACATTTGAAGGGGTTATAAAAGGTCTTACTGCACCTGCTTCTAAAGTGGCGGATGAGGGCAATCTGAAAACGGATGCTGAAGTGAAGAGTATTAGAAGCAAGATGCGCAGCTTTTTAACCGCTGATAGTACCACTCCTGGTAATACCAAAGTTAATTTAATGGACATTGGGGTCTCTCTGCAAAAAGACGGTAGCTTTTCTGTTAATCAAACAACTTTAAGCTCGGCACTGACTAACTACTACGCCGATATCACAAAAATGTTTAGTGCCAACACAGATGATCAAACCACCCTTGGAACGGCTAGTCGTGGTATTGCGGGAGACCTAGTCAATCAGATTGCGGCTTACCTCGCATACGATGGTGTTGTGAAGCTCCGAGAGACCAGTTACGCTAAAACAACATCAGCACTTGCAACCGACCAAAAGGCTCTGGATACAAAGATGCTATCTATTGAGGCTCGATACACTAAGCAGTTTAGCACCATGAGTAAGATTATTGATGAAATGAAATCGACGCAAAAGTATTTAGAGTCGCAGTTAGATAACTTACCGTTTACATCAAATAACGATTAATGTGTTTACCTTGATCTACATTTATTGAATCCAAAAATAATATTATGGTCCCTTTATAAAATGATGATATTGAATAATGTTTAGACGATCTCCGCTAGAGCAGTATGGCCGAGCAAAGCATGATGCGCAGGCTGAATTTGCCTCTGCTCATGAAAAAACATTGATGTTATTTGACGGTGCAATAACGTTTATTGGTGTTGCATTGCAGGCTATAGATCGCTCAGACTTTGAGTTAAAAGGCAAAATGATTAGTAAATCAATTGCGGTCGTTAATGGCTTGAAAGATTGCCTAGATCTGACTCAAGGCGAATTACCAAGTAATCTTTATGACTTGTATGAATACATGGTGGAGAGGCTTTTTAAGGCTAATTTAACCTCGGATACAAAAGCTATCGAGGAAGTTCAAAAATTACTCAAGACGATTAAAGAAAGTTGGGCAAAAATCCCATCTGAAGTACACCATGTCAGTTCAGCAAAGGCTCGCAATATATAATTAATAAGGAGTTAATGTTTTCTTTTTTTGTGTCGATAGTTTAAGTGTTAATCACTGTAATAAGGAAACACTTGATGAACGCTATTACCGCCTTGGCCCAATATGGCCAAATTAAAAACGATGCCCAAACCACCTATGCGTCGCCACATCAGCTGATGTTGATGCTATTCGATGGTGCCATTGAAGCAACGAGCATTACTATCGGAGCAATTCAAAACAACAATTTAGAGTTGCGAAGTAAACAAAGCACTCGTTCCATTACCATTATCAATGGCATGCGTGAATGTCTAGACATGGAAACGGGTGGGGAATTGGCGAATAACTTATATTCGCTATATGAATATATGACAAAAGAATTATTTAGAGCCAGCTTTAAAAATGATGCAGATACTGTTCAAAATATTCAGACAATGCTGAAAGATATTCGTGGTTCTTGGGAAAAAATACCTTTAAATATGCACTATATGCAAAAGGTCAATTGACTCTAGATACACTTAGTTACAAAGTAACTCAGTGTTTTACTTGCACTAAATTGAATATGTCGGTATTTTGACGGTTCCAATTT
>CAJXEN010000156.1 GCA_913052465.1 uncultured Oceanospirillaceae bacterium | reverse complement strand
CTTGCTGTGCGCATGCCAATAGATCTTATTACCTTCTCGCCAGTGACAAGTAGGAATCACTATGGGCTGGCCTCTTACTAAAAAACCCACGTGACAAATCAGCGCCTCATCAATAATAGCATTAACTTTATCGACATCATATTCGGCACGTTTTAAACCACGTTTAATGCGTGTGCGGGGTGTTGGCTTATGCTGACTCGTCTTCTGTCGGCTCGTCTTATACTGGCTCATTCATTTAATCCTATGTGAGTTTTGATGCATTGATTGTGATACACAATAGGTGCAATATAGCCCAGTAATTGGCTATAAAAAATAGCCAGTTTTGATTACTTTTTAATAGCCAATTTCAATGAAAAATCATAACCACCACTTATTACTGGAAAGCCTTGTGACCGTATCCACGGATCACCCAGAACCACTCTATCAACAACTTATTCAACAGCTACGCCTACTTATTGTTGCCGGACGCTTGCACCCCAGCAGTAAATTACCTTCTAGCCGGCACTTAGCCATAGAGCTAAAGGTGTCTCGCACTACATGCACTAATGCCTACCAGCAATTGCTTGCAGAGGGCTTATTAGTCAGTCGGCAAGGCGCTGGTATATACGTAAACACCTCTTTGGCTGTTGCTGTTCATCAAGGTATTAGTAAAACCAGCCATAAAGCCTCTGCTGACCCATCTAAATTGACTTCTAGCCCACTTAAAACAACGGCTACAAGTGGGTTTAGTTCTGAGCCAGATGCCAAGAGTTTCCCATTTCCACTATGGGCAAGGTGTCTGGCTAAAGCATGGCGTCAACCAGACCAAAGTTTATTACATGACTCACACCCAGGAGGCTATCAAGCTTTACGACAAACATTAAGCCATTACCTTTACATTTCCCGTGGGGTGAAATGTGATGCACACCAAATTGTAATTACTGCAGGCCAACGAGATTCACTATCACTGGTAAGTAAAGCACTTATGAGCCACGGTGATTCAGTGTTTATGGAAAATCCAGGTTACCCAGTCCAAAGAGAGGTTATCAAAAGCCTAGGTTTGAAGGAGGTTTTTTTAGAACTAGATAAACAAGGAGCACAACTACCCACTGCATATCAACAAGGCACAAACCTAGCCATTATTGTCCCAAGTAGACAGTATCCCTTAGGTACTGCCATGAGTGGTCCCCGCAAACTAGCATGGTTAAACTATGCACAAACTCATAACTGTTGGTTAATAGAAGATGATTATGACAGTGAGTTCACCTACGAACGGCGCAAAACAGACGCGATGATGGGCTTAGATCAAACCCAAAAAGTCATTCTTTTAGGCAGTTTTTCAAAACTGATGTTTCAAGGCTTTCGCTTAGGGTATCTGGTGCTCCCCAAACCTCTAGTTGAAGTTTTTTTACACACACAGCATGAGCTAGGTGGGATGGCCTCATTACATATCCAACCAGCTTTGAGCCTGTTTTTAACAGACCGCAGTTTCAACCCTCACCTAACTCGCATGCGTAAACTTTATCGTCATCGCCGTGACGAACTTTGCAGGCTCATCAACCTGCACTTAAGCCCATGGTTATTTGTCACGCCACCAGATTCTGGCATGCATTTAGTTGCCTTCTGCCATCGCCCTATGGATGACCAAGCCATTACTGTGCGACTAAAAGATCGCGGCATTAGCGCTATTGCCCTATCAAGGTGTTATGCAAATACCGGCCCATGTGGCTTTCTGTTGGGTTTCTCTGGATGTGATGACCAGCAACTCGGCGCACTGGTGGAGGTATTTAGGCAAGCGTTACTGGAGGGTAATCTAGTGCTCAACTAAAATTTTTTGCTTTGGTCTATGATCATTAACTGGCTCGGTACTTGGGCCTGGTATAAAGGAGCTTTTTTTACCCAAAAGTTTTACAATTACACACCCTAATGTAATACATATCATGTTGATAACAATGCCAAATATTGTAAGCGCCTGTTTTTAAAAAACCCTGCCATAAGCGCCTACTTTAAGCACCCATTTATACGTCAGTGTTTTTACTCGTTAGTAACTTAGAGGTATTCATGCAAAATCGTCAAGATCCATTTATTATTTCATTTTTAAGGCTTGAATCTGCTGGAGGAATACTGCTATTTTTGGCAGCCGCTCTTGCCATGGTGCTAGCTAATTCCTTTTTTGAACCCTATTACCAACTTTTATTGACAACACCAGTAGAAATACGTGTTGGGCCATTAGAAATTGCAAAACCTATGTTGCTCTGGATCAATGATGGCTTAATGGCGGTCTTCTTTTTCTTAATCGGCCTTGAGTTAAAGCGTGAACTTATAGAGGGCGAGCTATCAGATAAAAAGAACATCATATTACCAGGCATAGGTGCGATTGGAGGCATGGCTGTACCTGCTCTTATTTACCTTTACTTCAATATTAATGATCCAATCGCTGCCAAAGGCTGGGCGATACCAGCTGCTACTGATATTGCGTTCGCTTTAGGTGTTTTAACACTACTTGGATCACGTGTGCCTGCTTCCATTAAGATATTTCTAACCTCTTTAGCAATATTTGACGACATTGGTGCGATACTGATTATTGCTTTTTTCTATACGTCAAAAATATCCATCACGTCTTTAATAGTCGTTGCACTATGCCTTCCCATTCTTTTTTACCTGAACAAACGCAATGTAATCTCCAAGAGCCCCTATCTATTAATTGGCATCATCATGTGGGTGGCCATGTTAAAGTCTGGCGTACATGCAACGCTTGCTGGCGTCGTTTTAGCCATGTTCATCCCTATTCGCTCAAATAAAAGCCCAGATTATTCTCCCCTTAAAAGCATGGAACATGACTTGCACACCGTGGTGGCTTTCTTTGTGCTACCAGTGTTTGCTTTTGCCAATGCAGGCATTAACATTCAGGGGGTCAGCTTAGATCAAGTAATGCATGGCGTACCTCTGGGCATAGCGCTGGGGTTATTTGTTGGTAAGCAAGTGGGTATTTTTGGCCTCTGTTGGTTAGCCATTAAATTAAACATCACCCGTTTACCTCTGGGTATGAGTTGGCTTAGTTTATACGGTACCTCTGCGCTTTGTGGCATAGGTTTTACTATGAGTTTATTTGTAGGTTCGCTGGCCTTTGAAGAAACTGGGGTAAACCTATTATTCGATGAACGGCTTGGCATTATTATTGGGTCACTTGCATCAGGAATTTTAGGTTATGTGTTACTTAATATTAGTTTACGAACACACGCAAATAGGCCTGTGGGCACTGATCTTTAACCTAAAAGGTAAGGCCTGTGAGAAAATAAAGTGATTTTATACATAGCCGAAAAACCAAGCGTTGGCCGCGCTATCGCTGATGCCCTGCCTAAACCCCATCAAAAAGGTGACGGGTTTATAAAAGTAGCCACTGGTGATGTGGTTACTTGGTGTATTGGTCACTTACTAGAGCAAGCAGAACCAGAGGCATATAACCCCGAATTTAAAAAGTGGAAAAAAGAGCATCTGCCCATTGTTCCCAGTGCATGGAAATACCAGGTAAAACCGCAAACAAGAAAACAATTTAATGCGGTGAAAAAACTAATTAAACAAGCAGACCTGTTAGTGAACGTGGGAGATCCTGATCGGGTTGGCCAAATTTTAGTTGATGAAGTGATCAATTATTGTGGTGTGAGTTCACTCAAGCGTGAAGCAGCAAAGCGGTGTTTGATAAATGACATGAACTTTGATGCGATAAAAAAGTCACTTAACAACCTCCGTAATAATACTGATTTTATACCCCTTGCTACCTCTGCGTTAGCAAGAGCTAGAGCAGACTGGTTGTATGGTATTAATATGACAAGGTTATGTACTTTGCAGGGGCAAAGTTCAGGTTATAACGGTGTACTTTCGGTTGGGCGTGTGCAGACACCTATTCTGGGTTTGGTTGTTCATAGGGATCAAAGCATTGAGAATTTTGTATCTAAAACCTTTTATGAGGTTTTTGTTACTTTACAAACTGTTCAAGGTGATCAGTATATTGCTCAATGGAAACCTAGCGACGCTTGTGAACCCTTTATGGATGAAGATGGTAGGGTACTTTCGTATAAGCTAGCATTAACGGTAGTTAATAAAGTAGCCCATCAACTAGCATTTGTTCCAGGAATAGTAACGGCTGTTAAAGAAGATAAAAAGAAGCAGCCACCCCCACTACCCTACAACCTTTCTACGCTTCAAATAGACGCGTCAAAACGCTTTAATTTAAGTGCACAACAAACCTTAGATATATGCCAGCAACTTTATGAACGCCATAAGTTAATTACCTACCCTCGCTCTGATAGCCGACACCTGCCTAAAGGGCACCTTAATGATAAGAGCAAAGTCACCCAAGCAGTGGCTGAAACTTGTCCTGCATTAGCTGCTGCAGTAATGCAGGCAGACTTATCGATTACCAGTAAAGCATGGAATGATTCCAAGGTAGGCGCTCACCATGCCATTATCCCTAGTGCACGATCAATAGATGGCAATAAACTGACCAAAGATGAGAGCAACGTTTATGAACTAATTGCTCGTCAATACTTGATTCAGTTCTACCCACCTTTTGAATACGCCCAAAAGCAGATTGATAGTGAAGTGGCTGGTGGATTATTTGTCGCCAGGCAAAAAGACGTATTAGCTGAGGGCTGGAAAGCGTTATTTCCAAAACCTAAATCAACGGGAAGTGACAGTGAGTTTTCCAGTAAAAAACTACCCAATGTTGTTAAAGGCGATCAACTAAACTGCGTTGACTCCAAGCTAGATGAAAAACAAACCAGCCCTGCTAAGTACTTTACAGATGCTACATTGCTAGGCGCTATGACAGGCATTGCTCGCTATGTATCTAACCCAAAAATAAAAAAAGTGCTCAAAGAGACAGATGGCCTAGGTACTGAGGCAACACGAG
>CAJXEN010000155.1 GCA_913052465.1 uncultured Oceanospirillaceae bacterium | reverse complement strand
TTGGGGTATGGCAGACCATTAAACGTTTTAAGCCAAACCCAAACAGCAGCACACCTTCTGCCTCTGTTATGGCCAAATCACACGCACGACAAGTGTTAGAAGTTGAAGAGAACGCTAGCCACGAAGAAATAATAGCAGCGCACAAACGTTTGATTGCTAAAAACCACCCAGATAAAGGTGGGAGTACTTATTTGGCTAGCCAAATAAATCAGGCTAAAGACGTACTACTTAGGGATTAGTGCAGGCAAAACCACGCTGTAAATTAGCTACCCTGGCGCATCACTTGAAACCCATTTTAGTGTGCGTCACAAAGCCTTCAATTGACGTTTTAAAAACTGCCTTTCAGCATCATTTTTGCTAAGCCCAATGGCCAATGTGTAGCTTTTTTTGGCAGCTTCTATATCACCTAGTTCTGCTTCCATTTCTGCTTTGGCGGCTTGGTAGGGTTGGTAATCATGTAAATGAACATACAGTGCAATGACCTCTTGGTAAGCGTGCGCAATGGAACCTGCATAAAATAAAGCTACACAATAATTAAGCAGAAAAACGGGACTAGGCTCCATGTCGTAAAGCACCTTATATAAGCCTACTATTTGGGGCCAATCTGTGGCTTCCCAAGACTTTGAATTAGAGTGTAAGGCGCTAATCGCAGCCTGAACCTGGTAAATGCCAAGCTGGCCCTCAACCAAGGCAGACTTTACCAACTCAGTACCTTGAGCCATTTTTTCTTGATCCCACAAGCGTCTGTCTTGTAGTTTTAGGGGAATGTAAGTTTGGCTTTGAGAACTACGCGCAGATCGCCTTGAATCATGTAACAGTAAAAGTGCCAGAAGCCCTGTAACGCTAGCATGGGGTAACATCCCGTGCATTAATTTGGCCAAATAAATGGCCTCCAGAGCTAAGTCCTCTTGGGTTAAAGTTTGGCCTTCATAGGCGCTGTAAGACTCGTTATATATCAGATAGATAACAGCTAGCACTGAAGGTAAACGCTGTTCTAACGCGGCCCCCTGTGGCACTTTATAACCAATTCCCGCATGCTTAATTTTGAACTTTGCACGGCTAATACGTTTGCTCATAGCAGCCTCTGAAGTAAGGTATGCACGAGCAATTTGGCCTATTGATAAACCACAGACTACTTTAAGGGTAAGGGCTACCTGAACCTCAGGGGCTAAAGCAGGATGACAACAGGTGAACATTAATTCCAATCGATGATCTGGAATATCACTGCTGTCATATACATCATCATATTGAGTTAAGTGCGCATTTTGCAGGGCTTGTATGACTAAATCTGCATTTCGATGTTTAGCTTTTCGTAATTGATCAACTAAACGCCTGCGAGCTACGGTAAGAATCCAAGCCGCAGGTTTTTTGGGCTGACCTTTACTTGGCCTCTGTTCTAACGCCTGAGCAAGAGCCTCTTGCAGGGCATCTTCAGCTAACGATAAATCCCCAGCCATAATCATTAAGGAGCCTACCAAAAGTCCATACTCAGCTCGTATGAGCCGGGTTAAACCAAGGCTGCCATTGAACTTAGCCAAAGTCATTTATCGGCCGAACCTCAATAGTGCCATAACGTGCAGTGGGTATCTGAGCAGCCCACATCATAGCCTCATCTAGATCTTTGCACTGCAACAAATAGTAGCCGCCAAGTTGCTCTTTTGTTTCTGCAAAAGGGCCATCTAAAATAATTTGTTTGCCTTGTCTGATGTGCACAGAGGTTGCTGTGGATATCGGCTGTAAAGCATTGCCGCCTTCTACAACAGCGGCAGCACTGGCACGTTGGCCAAAATCTGCGTACTGCTGCAACAATTCGGACATTGTTACATCTTCACTGCCTTCACTGCTATAAATCAACGCTAAAAATTGCATATCTTACTCCTGTATTTATCAATATAAAGAGAAGCTTTACGAGCCTTCAGTATTACATCGTTTGAGACAGGATAAAAAGGACAATTTTGAAAAGTTTATTACATAGAAAGTAAATGCTAACTACGCTGGCGTACTGCTTCAAATAAACACACACCTGCTGCCACTGAAACGTTAAGGCTACTCACCTCTCCAGCCATAGGGATTTTAACCAGCTGGTCGCACCCTTCACGGGTAAGGCGGCGCATACCTTCGCCTTCAGCACCCATCACTAAGGCCATGTTGCCAGTAAGATCTATTTGGTGAAGATGCGCAGTAGCTTCGCCTGCGGTACCGGTGATCCAGACACCAGCATGCTGTAAACTTTTAAGGCAACGAGCAAGATTAGTCACCTGCACAAAAGGAATGGTCTCTGCAGCACCACAAGCCACTTTGCTTACCGTACTGTTAAGAGAGGCTGACTTGTCTTTGGGCGCAATAACTGCGTGCACACCGGCAGCATCTGCTGTGCGCAAACACGCACCCAAATTATGGGGGTCTGTTACGCCATCTAAAATCAACAAGAATGCTGGTTCATTAAGCTCTTCTAACAGCTGAGTTAGAAAGTGTTCATCTTTAGCTGGGTTCGGAGTGCAAGCAGCAACTACGCCTTGGTGGCGCCCGTTGACCTTATTGTCTAGCTCACGGCGAGGCATTACCTGACACTCAATGCCCTGCTCGTCTGCCAACCCTTTAACCTGCTTTAAACGCTGGTCTTCACGGCCTTCTTGAAACCAAATTTCTTGCACTCGCTCGGGATTGCGCTGCAGTTTAGTTTGCACGGCGTGAATGCCAAACACGTATTCAATGTTAGCCATAATGAACGAACCTCAAATACCTTAATTTACGTCGTAGTTTTTTTAGTCGAAGGTTTTCTACGGCGCGGTTTTTTTGCGCCACCAGCAGGCTTACCCTTTTGATCAAACAAAGGCTCGTTAACTGGCGCATCAGCAGATTTAACGGCGCCAGCCTTATTAGCATTATCAGCACTGGGTTTCTTTGCCTTAGGTTTTGATTTTGGCTTAGCCTTTGATTTAGGTTTTGGCCCAGTTTTCGACTTAGTTGTTGGTGGTGCATCGGCCAACTCAAAATCAATTTTCTTTTCGTCTAGGTCTACCCTAACCAGCTTCACTTCAACACTGTCGCCCAAACGGAAACTTTTGCCACTGCGCTCGCCTTGAAGGCTATGTTTAGCTGCGTCAAAGTGGTAATAATCGCCAGGTAAGGCACTGATATGCACCAAACCTTCTACATACAGATCTTCTAGCTCAACAAATAAACCAAAGCTAGTTACGGCATTAATGGTGGCGTAAAAGTAATTACCTATATGGCCCTGCATGTATTCACACTTAAGCCAGCCTTCTACATCCCACACAGCAGCATCTGCACGTCGCTCAGCCATTGAACAATGCTCACCAAAAACCACTACGTCGGCAGTAGTGTATGGGTACCATGGCGACGGGGGCTGTTTTTGCGTGGCTTTTATGCGCTTAACATAACGGCTTAACTGCTTACTTTGAATGACACTGCGAATAGCACGGTGAACAAGCAGATCTGGGTAACGACGAATAGGCGACGTGAAGTGTGCGTAAGCGTCGTAACCTAAACCAAAATGCCCTTCATTTTCTGGTGTATAAACGGCTTGGCTCAACGAACGCAACATCACTGTTTGCACTAGATTTGCGTCTGGACGGCCCTTAATAGAGCTCAACAACGCTTGGTAGTGCTTTGGCTTTGGCTCGTCACCACCTTGTAATGACAGCCCCATTTCACCTAAAAACCCACGTAGATTTTCTAACTTGCTAGGTTTGGGCCCCTTATGTACGCGGAATAATCCATCTAGCTTGTGCTTGGCTAAAAATTTGGCCGTACTCACGTTGGCCGCCAGCATACACTCTTCTATGAGTTTATGGGCGTCGTTGCGATGCACTGGCACTATGTCAGTTATCTTGCGGTCTTCACCAAAAACAATACGGGTTTCTTGGGTTTCAAAATCAATCGCACCGCGGGCATCACGAGCAGAACGCAAAGCACCATATAGCTTATGCAATTGGTCCACAGGTTTAACCACATGCTTGTATTCTTGACGTAAAGTCTCACATTGCTCATCAGCTGAATCTAACATCGCACCGACTTTGGTGTATGTTAGGCGAGCATGGGAGTAGATAAGGCCTTCATAAAATTCGTAGCCACTTAACTTGCCCTTACTACTAATGGTCATCTCACACACCATGACCAAACGATCAACATGGGGATTAAGAGAACATAAACCATTAGAGATGGCTTCTGGAAGCATAGGGATGACACGCTCAGGAAAATACACTGAGGTTGCGCGTTTATGGGCTTCTGCATCTAGGGCTGTGCCCGTGCGAACGTAGTGGCTCACATCGGCAATAGCAACGTATAAACGCCAGCCACCTAAGGTTCTTTTACGACAATAAACCGCGTCATCAAAATCGCGGGCATCTTCACCGTCAATGGTAACAAAGGGCAAGTCACGAAGATCAATGCGGTCCAGCTTATCAGCTTCGGTAACTTCTGGGGCAAGCTTAGAGGCCTCATTGCTGGCCTCTAAAGGCCATTCATGGGGTATCTCATGGGTCCGAATAGCCACATCAATCTCCATTCCTGGAGCCATGTGCTCACCCAATATTTCTTCCACTTCACCAATAGCTTGAGTTCGTTTATTAGGCTGGTGGGTGATACGTACAGTAACGTACTGGCCATGTTTAGCTTGCAATACGTTGTCGTTGGAGATGAGAATGTCTTGGCTAATACGCTGATTATCTGGGCGCACAAAAAAAACGCCGTCTTCCTTCATGAACCGGCCTACCACTTGATGGGTATTATGCGCAGTCACCTCAACAATGGCGCCTTCACTACGGCCTTTACGGTCTACTCCAGTAATACGAGCCAGGGCCTTGTCACCATCAATCACCGCCCGCATTTGACTGTGATTGAGAAATAAATCATCACCGCCTTCATCGGGCT
>CAJXEN010000154.1 GCA_913052465.1 uncultured Oceanospirillaceae bacterium | reverse complement strand
AATCAACGATTGATTTTATATGTGAAACAAATGTGTAAGCAATTATATGAATTAAATCAATGACTTAAACTTAAATAACTACTCCCACTCAATCGTGGCTGGCGGTTTACTAGAAACGTCATAGGCAACCCGAGAGATGCCAGAGATTTCATTAATTATTCTACCAGATACTTTTTCTAATAGTTCATAGGGCAAGTGAGCCCAGCGCGCAGTCATAAAGTCGATGGTTTCTACAGCCCTTAGGCTCACTACCCATTCATAACGACGCGCATCGCCTACTACACCCACAGACTTAACAGGCAGAAATACCACAAAGGCTTGACTGGTTTTATGGTACCAGCCAGAGGCATGCAATTCTTCTATGAAGATAGCATCAGCCAAACGGAGGATGTCGGCATATTCTTCTTTCACTTCACCTAAGATACGAACACCAAGGCCTGGCCCTGGAAAGGGATGACGGTAAACCATGTCGTAAGGTAAACCTAGTTCTAGACCAATTTTACGCACTTCGTCTTTAAATAATTCACGTAATGGCTCAATCAGATCAAAGGCCATGTCGTCTGGTAAGCCACCCACGTTGTGATGAGATTTAATCACATGAGCTTTGCCTGTTGCTCCAGCAGCAGATTCTATAACGTCTGGATAAATAGTGCCTTGAGCCAACCATTTAACATTGGTTATTTGGGTGGCTTCTTTATCAAACACATCAATAAAGGTATTACCAATCACTTTACGTTTGGCTTCTGGGTCTGTGACGCCCTTAAGATTACCTAAAAACAGTTGTTGTGCATTTGAACGAATAACACGAACACCCATATTGTCTGCAAACATCTTCATCACTTGATCGCCTTCATTGAGACGTAACAAGCCATTGTCTACAAACACACACACCAGTTGGTCACCGATGGCTTTATGGAGTAAAGCTGCAACGACAGATGAATCTACGCCACCAGAAAGACCAAGCAATACTGTGTCTGACCCTACTTTTTTACGCACTGTAGCAATGGCATCATCAATAATGTTACTGGCGGTCCATAATCCCTCACATTCACAAATTTCGCTAACGAAACGCTCTAGAATAGCTCCTCCTTGCTTAGTGTGAGTCACTTCAGGATGGAACTGCAAACCGTATAGGCGCCTAGCTTCGTTGCTCATGCCGGCGATAGGGGCACTTTCTGTGGATGCCATACAGGTGAATTCCGCAGGCATCTGTGTCACTTTATCACCGTGGCTCATCCATACATTAAGGCTAGATGTGTCGGCGTCAATTTGGTCATGAATACCATTAAGTAAAGCACCTGCTGTTTCTACTTGGACTCCTGCATAACCAAACTCACGCTCATTGGAAGCACTGACCTTGCCACCTAACTGCTCGGCCATGGTTTGCATGCCGTAACAAATACCCAGCACAGGCACACCCATAGTGAATACGATTTCTGGGGCACGAGGGCTACCTACTTCAGTAACTGACTCTGGACCGCCAGCAAGAATAATACCTTTAGGTGCAAATTCACGGATTGCTTGTTCTTTAATGTCGTAGGCACGAATTTCGCAATAAACACCAATTTCTCGAACACGACGGGCTATTAATTGCGTGTACTGTGAACCAAAATCCAAGATGAGAATCCGTTGTGCGTGGATATCCTGCATCATGTGTAACTCCGTGAGTGGGTGGTAGTGACTTTTACGTTGCTAACACCAAATTAATTAAACTAGTAATGCCATTACTTAGTGCGGCTTACTTAACACCTTCTGCTTAGACCACTTTACTTAGACCGATAGTTGGGTGCTTCTTTGGTAATGGTAACGTCATGTACATGGCTTTCGCTCATGCCTGCACTGGTAATACGAGTAAAGACTGGGATAGTGCGCATTTGCTCCATGTCACCACAGCCGGTGTACCCCATACTAGCGCGCAAGCCACCCATCATTTGATGCACTATAGCAGCCATAGGCCCTTTACAGGCCACACGACCCTCGATACCTTCCGGTACTAGCTTTTCTACACCTTCATCTGTGCTTTGAAAGTACCGATCACTTGACCCTTGGCTTTGACCCATGGCACCAATAGAACCCATACCGCGATAAGCTTTGTATGCACGGCCTTGGTATAGCTCTATCTCACCTGGGGCCTCATCAGTGCCAGCAAGTAAACTTCCTGCCATCACTACACTAGCACCAGCGGCAATTGCTTTAGCTAGGTCACCAGAATAACGCACACCCCCATCTGCTATCACTGGAATACCATGGGGGGCCATGGCTGCAGCTACATTTGCGACGGCGGTAATTTGAGGCACACCAATGCCAGCAACAATACGTGTGGTACAAATGGAGCCTGGGCCAATACCTACTTTAACGCCATCTGCGCCAGCATCAGCTAAAGCTTGAGCGGCTTCTGCTGTGGCTATATTTCCACCCACGACCTGCACTTGTGGGAAATTAGTCTTAATCCAGCGAACCCTTTCAATAACACCAGCCGAATGGCCATGGGCGGTATCAACAATAATCAAATCTACCCCAGCCTCAACTAACGCTGCAACTCGGTCTTCAGTTTCGCCACCAGTTCCTACTGCGGCGCCTACCCTTAGACTGCCCTGCGCATCTTTACAGGCATTGGGGTAAGCTTTAGCACGGTACATATCTTTAACGGTCATCATACCTTGCAAAGTAAAGTCTTCACCCAATACCAATACACGTTCTATACGGTGTTTGCGCAGTAAATTACGCACTGTATCTTGGTCTACACCAGGTTTAACAGTAACTAAGTTCTCTTTTGTCGTCATGATGGTATCGACGCGAGCATCAACATGATTTTCAAAACGCATGTCACGACTAGTCACGATACCGACTAATTGGCCATGGTCTACCACAGGAAATCCAGAAAATCCGGTTTGCGCTGCTAGGCTTTGAAGGTCACCTACTGTCATATTAGAAGAACAAGTGACTGGGTCTTGAACCACACCACTTTCATGCTTTTTAACTCGCCGAACTTGTTCCGCTTGCTCTGCAATGGTGAGGTTTTTATGGACGATACCAATGCCGCCTTCTTGAGCCATAGCAATAGCAAGACGCGCCTCAGTCACTGTATCCATGGCAGCGGAAGCAAGAGGTATATTTAACGGTAAGTCGCGAGCAATGCGGGTTTGCAGCTGAACATCTTTAGGCAGCACCTCCGAATAACCAGGCACTAAGAGTACGTCATCAAAGGTGAGGGATTCTTCAGCAAGTCGTAACATGGGGGGCGTCCTTTTTTGATGGGGAAAGGAAACGCCATATTATACTGGAATAACTGCCCTTTTGACCACAATAAGCCTTTCTTTTAGGGGCTTTTTTAGTTGCTTTTTTAGACGCTCTTCCAAGCGCTCTTTTTGTCCATTATTTTAGTGTATGATTTGGTTTGAATTTTATACTTCAGAGCAGTTCCTTATGACAGAAACACCTCGCATATGGCAAGTCAGCGAGCTTAACCATGCCGCTAGAAACCTGCTTGAAACACGTTTTGGTGTGGTCACTGTAAGCGGAGAAATATCTGGATTCACCAGAGCCCGCTCTGGTCACTGGTATTTCCGCTTAAAAGACATGGATGGGCAAGTAAGCTGCGCCATGTTTCGTAATAAAAACTTATATTGTTCATTTGAACCCAAAGAGGGAGACTTGGTTCACTTTAAGGCCAAGGTTAGTCTTTATCCAGACCGAGGAGATTATCAGCTTATCGGAGAGCAAATGCAGCTTGCTGGTAGCGGAAATTTACAGCAGGCATTTTTGGCACTAAAGCAAAAGTTACTCGACGAAGGGCTTTTCGATGATCAGCATAAACGTACTATTCCTATACACTGCCAACGTATTGCGGTGATAAGTTCTGCTAATGGCGCTGCAATTCATGATTTTTTAAAGGTATTGCAACAGCGCATGCCTAGCTTGGTAGTAGACTTGTTACCGGTAACAGTACAAGGACAAAACGCTGCTAACGAAAGTGCAAAAGCCATTGAACTATGTAACCTTATGGGCCAGCACGACGTGATTGTTCTGACCCGAGGTGGTGGTTCAGTAGAAGACCTCTGGAGTTATAATGACGAGCACCTGGCTCGCACCATTTATTCAAGCCGCATACCTACAGTAAGTGCTGTGGGTCACGAGACTGATTTTACTATTGCAGATTTTGTAGCAGATTGCCGTATGCCCACTCCTTCGGCTGCCGCAGAGTTGGTGAGCCAAGATCAGTCTGAACTAGCCCACCGTGTGCAGCAACTCGAACGGCAACTAAGGCAACAGTGGCACAAGTATGGACAGCACCAAAAGCTCAACTTATCCAGACTAGAGGCATTATTAAAGCACCCAGGGCAAAAACTCAACGATCAAAGCCAGCGCTTAGATCACCTGCAAGTGAGGTTGGAACAATCAGCTCTTAAGCAACTTCAGGTCAAAAAATATGTTTATAACCAACAATTAAACAAGTTTATTAACTTCAATCCAAGTGCAAGTATCAACGCCCATAGTACACATGTACTACAACTCGAACAACGCCTGCATATTGGCCAACAATCTAACTTTCAGCGGCGCAAGCAACTATTCACTGGCCTTGCAGTTCAGCTTAACCAGTTAAGCCCACTGCACACTTTATCCCGCGGCTACAGCGTAACGCAAAACATGCAGGCTCAGGTGATCACAAAAATTGACCAAGTCGTTGCTAAACAATCACTAAAAATAACTTTATTAGACGGCCATGCTGAGGTGATAGTAGAAAGCGTCTCAACTAGATAAAGGGCTAAAGCTAACTTGTGAAGCCTTGTGAGGCTTAGTGACACTTTTATGCTGATGTTAAGCATCCGTCATCGCTTTACCACTTTACTAACTTAGATTTTTTCGCGCCCAATAAAAAAGCCTCAAGGCGTTAGCCTTGAGGCTTTTTTATAACAATGGGAAGCTTGGCGATGACCTACTCTCACATGGGGAGACCCCACACTACCATC
>CAJXEN010000153.1 GCA_913052465.1 uncultured Oceanospirillaceae bacterium | reverse complement strand
TGTGCAAGGCAATAGGTTTTACTGCTGGGCCACAATAACCACCATGGGAACCTTGTTGACCTACTGATGGAGACATTTTCATCTGCTCAAGGTCCACACCCATCACAGAATTAATGGTGTTAATAAGTGATACTGCGTCAGCACCACCACGAACTGCGCCTCTGGCAGAGGTACGAATATCAGTAATATTAGGCGTTAGTTTTACTATAGTTGCTAGATCTGAATACTGTTTGCACCATGCAGCAACCATTTCTACATATTCAGGTACTTGGCCAACCGCAGCACCCATGCCTCGTTCAGACATACCATGGGGACAGCCAAAGTTGAGTTCGATACCATCAGCACCAGTATCTTCAACCCGCATCAAAATGTCTTTCCATGCTTGCTCCTCACACGGCACCATAAGAGAGACAACTACTCCACGATCAGGCCAGTCTTTTTTAACTTGAATGATTTCGGCTAGGTTTATTTCCAGGTCTCGATCAGTAATTAGCTCAATATTATTAAAGCCCATTAAGGTACGGTCTGTACCATGCCATGCACCATAACGAGGGCCACTTACGTTTACTAATGGCAGGCCTGCTTCGCCCAAAGTTTTCCACATCACACCGCCCCAGCCCGCTTCGAATGCGCGATTGACGTTGTAAGCCTTATCGGTAGGCGGCGCCGATGCTAGCCAAAAAGGATTAGGTGTTTCAATACCAATGAATTTAGATTTTAGGTCAATCATGGTCGACTCCTTTATATTTGGCTTTGGGTTAAGGTATTATGAATGGATAACGCAGCAAGCTTGCCATCTTGCACGGCACTAACGGCTAAGCCATCATTCCCAGCAACACAATCACCACCTGCCCATATACCCGGGTGAGAGGTGCGTAGTTCATTATCTACTTCATATTTACCGTAATGTTTGACAAATTCAACAGCCCCCACATCAATCGGAGCCAAACTCTGTCCAATGGCTTTAAATAGCATGTCCGCTGGGGTAGTGAAGGTTTCATCACCTTCAATGTTAGCCCTCTTAAACTCTACGCCAGTAATTACTCCTTGTTTAACTTGCAAGCTTACAGGTTGAGCCCAATGGGCAATGTGCACCCCTTCACTAAGAGCAAATTCTTGCTCCTCATGGCTGGCATTCATATGTTCCTTGCCACGCCGATAGGCCATGGTCACATTGTTTGCACCAAGACGTTTGATTTGTATGGCAATATCGATGGCAGTCATACCACCACCAATGACAACTATATTTTGGCCTACAGGCAACTGGCCTAGATCTTTGGCTTGGCGCAGTTGGTGAATGTATTCCACCGCATTAATAGCGCCAGATACCTGCTCACCATCTAACTGCATCTCTTTGTTAGCACCTAAACCCACACCCATAAACACAGCATCATAGTTAGTTTGTAGTTCGGCAAAAGTAATGTCTTCTCCTACTTTGACACCATGCTTTACACTAATACCACCAATGGAAAGAATGTCTTGAACTTCATGTTGAGCATAATCACCAGCCATCTTATAAGCCGCAAGGCCATATTCGTTTAGGCCACCGGATTTTTCATGGGCTTCATAAATAACCACTTCATGACCCAAAGTGGCTAAGCGATGAGCGCAGGACAATCCTGCAGGACCAGCACCCACAATAGCCACTGTGTGGCCAGTTGACGCTTGTCTTGTAAAGAACTTAGCACCCAACTCACTCGCCCGGTCAGTAGCAAATCTCTGTAACAGACCAATTTTTACTGGTTGGTCGCCTTCGGTATGCCTAACACACGCATCCTCACACAAGGTTTCCACAGGGCAAGCCCTTGCACAGGTACCTCCCATAATATTTTCAGACAAGATTTTTTCAGCTGCACCCACTTCATTTTTTTGACTAATCATGCGAATGAAGCTAGCTACATCAATACCCGTTGGGCACGCTGTTTGACAGGGAGCTCCGTAACAGTGGTAACACCTGTCCGCTTCAACGATAGCGCTACGGGCATCTAGAGGAGTATGTATATCTGCAAAATTAGTTTGATAGTCTGCTGGGCTTAAGCGCTGTCCGGCAGGTAGAGATTGGCCAGAGCTTTTGGAGCTGAATGTAGTCACGATGGTGATCCTCTCTTTTATTTTTTTAACACTTAGCCAAAAAATTTAGCCAAAGCGTCGCTAAAGGGCCTCCCAATGAAAGCCCTGAAATTAGTTTTGATCTGAGTCCTGCTAAAGTTTTTCTTTAGCTATCGCGGTCAACGGAGTATGGAGGATCCATCTGCCGCATTTTTTCTATAGCATCAAAGTAAGGCGCAAATGGTGGTCGTTTGATGTAATTACCTGCCCCACGTTCGACATTGAGCTTGCCGTTGCAATAGACTAGCTTGCCCTGACTAATGGTGTGAGAGGGTATACCAGTGACCTCCATGCCTTCAAAAATATTGTAATCTACATTTTGATGGTGAGTTTTGACTGATATTGTTTTTTTGCCCTTAGGGTCCCAAACTACAATGTCTGCATCAGAACCTACGGCAATGGCACCCTTGCGTGGGTACATGTTAAAGATGTGTGCTGCATTAGTGGAAGTCACTTTGACAAACTCATTCATAGTTAAACGCCCGGTATTGACCCCAGCATTCCACAATACTTCCATACGATTTTCCACTCCACCTGTGCCATTTGGGATTTTAGTGAAATCATCTTTGCCTGCCGCTTTTTGATCCGCACAAAAACAACAATGGTCGGTGGCAGTAGTTTGTAAGTTACCTGATTGCAGCCCCTTCCATAAAGCGTCTTGCGCTTTTTTAGGCCTAAAAGGAGGGCTCATTACATGAGCGGCAGCGACATCGAAATCTTTATTTTTATAAACAGAATCATCAATCAATAGGTGGCCAGCTAAAACCTCACCAAACACTCGTTGACCATTACTACGTGCCCTAGTGATAGATTCTAGGGCCTCTTCTGTGGATACATGAACTAGATACACAGGTGTTTTTAAAGCTTGAGCGATACGAATCGCCCGGTTAGCAGCCTCAGCTTCTACTTCTGGGGGTCTCGACTGCGGATGCCCTTCTGGGCCAGTAATACCCATAGCTAAGAGCTTTTTTTGTAGCTGGTAAACAAGCTCACCATTTTCGGCATGTACCGTGGGCAAAGCGCCCAACTCCCATGCCTTACTAAAGCTATTCACTAAAATCTCATCATCAGCCATGATGGCGCCTTTGTAGGCCATAAAGTGCTTAAAGCTATTAACGCCATGTTCTTTAACTAAGGTTTCCATGTCCTTAGCAACACTTTCATCCCACCAAGTTACGGCGACATGAAAGGCATAGTCAGACACTGACTTATCAGCCCATTCACGCCATTGATTGAAAGCTTCCATGAGTGATTGCTGGGGGGCTGGGATGACAAAATCTATAATGCAGGTAGTCCCTCCAGCAAGCCCAGCTGCAGTGCCTGAGTAGAAATCTTCACTGGCTACAGTACCCATAAATGGTAGTTGCATATGAGTGTGGGGATCAATACCGCCTGGCATAACGTATTGCCCGGCAGCATCAATCACTTCGGTATCCACTGGAACGTCTAAATCAGTCCCCACTTGGGCTATTTTTCCGTCTACACAGTAAACGTCAGCAGCAAAGCTTTGCTCGGCAGTGACAACAGTGCCACCTTTAATTATTAAAGACATAATAAAGCTCCTTAATCTTTTGCATTTAGTGCTGGGTCTATTATCGACTCTTTACTAAACTAGATTTTTTATTGTTTAAGCTATGCCCACTAAAACAGTTAAGCACAGACTGTTACTATACTTTTAACAAAATTTTACCAAATGGTCAATCTTTTATTTACCTTTTGGTAAAATATTACTCCCTATAGAATATTGAGGAAGCTATTATAGTCAACGCTATTATAGCCCCCTCAAAGTGACTGAATTAAGTTACCTGCTTAAAAAGCAGCATCCCAAACTTTGTGACTCCACGCACCTTTTGGTACAGAGGATATTACTGGATCGGAACCACCATTCATCAAGGTTTCAACAGTGCGCTGATAGTCATCTGCAGACAACTTACCACCATGCATAGTGAGCTTATTAACTTCTGCCATCATACGACGCTGGTGCTCTTGTGTTTGCGCGCCTGTTTCATCGTTTTCTAATACGATATCAGCAGCGGCATCTGGGTTAGCACGAGCCCACTCCCAGCCTTTCATAGATGCACGAACAAAACGACCCATTTTATCAACAAAGGCAGCGTCAGCTAGGTTCTCTTCAAGCACATACAAACCGTCTTCTAGAGTGGCGACACCTTGATCTTCATACTTGAAGTTAACAAGTTCATCTGCATCTAAACCAGCGTCAATGATCTGCCAATACTCGTTATAGGTCATAGTAGAAACACACTCCGCTTGTTTTTGCAAAATCGGATCTACGTTAAAACCTTGCTTTAGCACGGTAACACCACCGTCACTACCATCTATCGGTAAGCCTAACTTACTCATCCAACTTAAGAATGGGTACTCGTTACCATAAAACCAAACACCTAAGGTTTTATCTTTTAGATCAGCTGGAGAGGTAATGCCACTGTCTTTTCGACACGTAAGCATCATGCCCGAATTTTTAAAAGGCTGAGCAATATTCACTAACGCTAAACCTTTTTCCCTAGAGGCAAGTGCTGAAGGCATCCAATCCACGACGACGTCAGCTCCACCACCAGCGATCACCTGTGGAGGCGCCACATCTGGGCCACCTGGCTTAATGGTTACATTAAGGTCTTCAGCCTCATAAAAGCCCTGATCTTGGGCTACAAAGTAGCCTGCAAACTGAGCCTGGGTAACCCACTTAAGTTGCAATGTTACATCGTCTGCCGCATGCAGTAAGCTGCTGGACGCAGCAAGGGTTAATCCGGCTATTAGACTGCCAATTTTATATTTATTTTTCATTACTTAACCTCCAAGGTTTTATAAACATTACTCTAAACGAGTTTTTTTTCAGTTATTGTCCTACTTTACAAATACTG
>CAJXEN010000152.1 GCA_913052465.1 uncultured Oceanospirillaceae bacterium | reverse complement strand
AGTTAAAGGTGGTCACCAACTACCTAGCTACGGCGCACTTAGTTACATTAAGTGAGGCGTTAACAGCCTGTAAAGTGATGGGCCTGGACATGAACGTAAGTTATGAGGCGATCAAAGCCTCTTCGGGTAATTCTTTTGTGCACGAAACAGAATCTCAAGTAATTCTTAATGGCTCGCGAGATATTAACTTTACTGTAGATCTAGTGCTTAAAGACGTTGGGTTGTTCAATACTTTAACTCAACGAGAAGGTATGAAATTAGACTTGGCACCTTTATTGGTTGATATTTTCAGCCAAGCGCAAGAGCAGTGGGGACCAAGAGAAAAGTCTCCCAATATTATTCGCCGTTATGAAGAACCTATGGGTGTAAAAGTATTAGGTCACGGATTCCCAGCAGATATGGTGGATGATGAAGCAGAAGAAGCAGGTTACGAGCTAATGGTGCCTGGCCGCCAAGATAGCTAATTGGGTATCAGCCCCCATTCTCTAGGGTTAACTTTTGTGCATAAGGCCTGATTTGGAACTAAAATGATCTGTTTAAAGGGAAGATGTTCATAAAAAAATTAAAAACACAGAAGAAAATAGGTAAATAGTGTAATGTCTGCGGGCGGTAGGTATTTGTTTCAGTTTTTTGTTACAAAACCATCCGCCAAATGTGAGGTAACAAGGCCTCGTCATGCAAAGGCTTCCATGTACCTATTTAGAAAACATTATTGGCTGACTGCAGCGCTTGTTCTTACCATGGCGTCCTGTGGCGGTGAAGCAACAACAGACACTGTGTTGGCTGACGTTTTTGATGGTGCTGCTGTAGGTTGCCTCGTGAAGTCGAATGGGGCCAATGCAGTTGAAGTTGGTGATGGTGCCTATAAATTTGATGCTGTATTAAATGAGGGCGCTGTTGCCGTGGCTAGTGGCTGTAGGGACTCTGATACACAAGCTCTATTGCCTAAGTTATCTGGTGTTATCCTATCAGGTGCGGTGGTTATTTCCCCAATTACCACTTTGATCGTAAAAGCTGCATTAGCAAAAGATGTGGCAGCAGGAGCCAACAGTGCAGACCTTCGTGCTGGTGTGGTGGGTATTTCGGCAGTCGAGCTAGAAGCTGCCACAACTAGCATAGTGGCAAATTTGTCATTAGGTGATTACCAACCAACTAACTCAGATACAGCCAACTATATCGCGGCAGCAAAAGCTGATTCAACGGGCACAGGAACAGCGGCTGTAGCTATGAGGGCAAGTCTTGCGATTTCCTCGATGCTTAAAAGCCTCGAGGTATCAGCAGATTCGGAAAACGCTACTGCAGCAGTTTCTGTCGTGTCTCAAGCCATAGCTGAGTCAGCGTCAGTGGTTGATCTAACGCAACCTACGCACACTAAACTAGTCCTGGACTCAGCACAAAGCATAGCCACAGCAAAAAGCATGGCGCCAGAAGTGGCAACCAGTATTCAAGTTGCGGCTGATGCTATTGAGACCTCTGTGGCATTAATTAGTGGCGCTAGTGGCGAAATCACTATTGCCATTGCAGCAACCACCACTGTAGCAAAATTTCTAAATACGGCAGATGCAACTACGGTAAGTGATCAAGCAGAGATTATAAAGTTAACAAATGATGTAGAAGCGGCTATATTTCTTGCTGTCGAAGCCGCAGCGCCAGTTTGTGAAATTGGGTCGGCTAATCTGGGTGGCTGCACTTTCTGAAGGCCTGTATAAATTATTTCAACGGAATGGATTATGGACAAGACATGAAGAATTTTCTCAACATAGTGTTAATTATTTCATTAGCACAGGTTGCACACACTGCCCATGCATCTGAAATTACATCTATCTACACCACGGGGGATGTCCTTACAGCAGCAACGCTGGATACTATTAAGAACGCGGTGAATGATAACGATACGCGGATAGATACTATGGTTGCAACCCCCAGTGCTAGGGTGCCGTATTTTTTCGCTAGACCACCCAACTCCCTTGATGACTTCAATGATCCATACCCAGTAGGGACGTTATGGGTGGATACTAGTTCTAGTGGTAGTGACGTCTACATTTCGATTGACAGTAGCGGCAGCTCTACGATTTGGAAACAGAGATCTCCATTGGTTTATGCACTAGGGGATACTGGCCCCGGAGGAGGCCTAGTTTTTTATGTGACAGCTGATGGGATGCACGGCCTTGAGGTTGCTCCGGCAGACTCTTCATCATCTGAGTGGGGTTGCGAGAACACAAATATAGCTCGTGCTGAAGGTACAGCGATCGGGACGGGACAGCATAATACAGTTGAAATTCTGCATTTATGTAGCGATGCTGACTCAGCAGCCCAGGCGGCAACTGACTACCTGGCTAACGGCTACTATGACTGGTTTTTGCCATCAAAAGATGAGCTTAATCAAATTTTTTGCGTTTTGGGCAACTCTGCCTCGGCTCGGTATACCTGTTCTGGGCTTCCAGACACCCTTAATACCGGTACATTTAACGCTGTCAGCTTAAGTTACTGGAGTTCGTCACAGATCGATACAGCAACAGCAAACGCGTCGGAACAGTCCTTCGTCACTGGCACCCAAGGAGGAGCTACTGTAAAGAACACCTCACTTGGGGTGCGTGCTGTGCGAGAGTTTTAGCTATTAAAGGCTGAGGTCCTTTACAAAAAAAAGCTATTTTCATCAATTCCCCAGAGCTAGTTTTAGCAACTATTTATGGCTAACGTCTAACTTAAACATGGCTTTGCATGTTGTTGAAAAATTAATGAGCATTTGGTAGGAATTTCCCCTGGTGTATTGCAAGCATAATGATGGTTTTTGCATTATTTGTTGCAGTTGCAGGTCAAGTCACTGAGTTAATTATTCACAACGAAAAGATCTATACCGCAGATGATCAACAGCCATTAGCTGAAGCTCACCCCTCAGTAAGTCTAGGCTAATCTAGGTGAGATCAAATCAATTTAACCTTTGCGTAAGGCCCGGTTAGTTTTAGCCGTAGCTATGGCTTGGGTTGGGTCATCTGGCCAAGGGTGTCTTGGGTAGCGTCCTTTCATCTCTTTTTTAACTTGGGTGTACCCGGTTTTCCAAAATTGGGCTAGGTCTTGCGTCACTTGTAACACCTGCCCAGCAGGTGAAAGTAAGTGCACTTGCAAGGCGGTACCGTAACCAATGCTTGGTGGTTGTTGCATACCAAATAGTTCCTGTAACTTTACAGCCAATACTGGTGGATGCTGGCTGTAATCAATAGCGTGAGCATTACCCGATGGCGCGGTGAAGCGCGCCGGTGCTAACTGTTCTAATTGGTTGCTTAAGGGCCAAGGCAAAAGGTTAGATAATATTTGTTTTAAATTCAGCTTTTTTAGATCCTGCAGGTGCGTAGCTTGATCTACAAAAGGGCCAAGCCAAATGGATACGTTGTTAATTAACGTAGGTAGCGATACATCAGGCCAAGGGTTAGGTGTGCCTGCATTACTGGGGTAGCTTTGGTGCAGTAACTGCACCTTTGCTTGCCAGTTAAGAGTGTCTTTGTCCCAAGTTAATGGCGTTAGCTTCAACTGCGACAGATAAAGGCAAGTTGCATCTAGTCTTGCTTGAGGGTCTAGCTTGGTGATGCGCTGAATATTCAGTTCCACTTGGCCTACGTTGGTATGCCGCTGCGCAATGAGTCGACCATGTTGTTCATGCCAGTATATGTGGGTGTGTTCTTGTGTGAGGTGCTTTAATGGCTCTAAAAACAAACTAAAAGGTAAGTCTGCCGCCAGACACAGGCGCTGTGTGTTGTCGCCTGCTTTGCTCTCAAAACCGATGGTGCTGGCAACGGCTAGCCATTCAGCCCCTACACTGGATTGCTGACAAGTCACACGTTTACCGTTGGCTAACTTGTATTGTTTGGGGTCTGACGTTTGTTGGGCAATACGTTCGGGCCAAGCATGGGCCACTAAAATAGCAGCCAATTGGTTGGCATTGTACTGATGGCAAATTGATGGGCTAAAGTTGGTGGGCATCTGCCCAAATAGACGTTTAGCTTGTTTAGTGATCCGTTGGTGTAGGCCCACTAAATTAGCTGGGGCAGGCTTGGTGCTATTGAGCCAGTTTACCCTAAGCATCAAATCATAGTTGTTGTGTGTGTTAGTTGCTAGTGGATCTTTTTCACTCAGTAGCGCCACTAACTGACAGCCTAGAAATAAGGCGTTATAACGTTGCGCAATCACCAATAAATGGCCTAAGCGAGGGGTTAGAGGTAATTGATTAATACGTTGCCCATGGGCAGTAATGACCAACTCCTTGGCTTGAGGCTTAGCCCTACCTAGTGCGCCTAGTTCCAATAGTAATTGTTGGGCCTTGTGCCATGGGCCTGCTGGTGGTTGGTCCAGCCACTGCATCTCACTCGGGTCAGAACAGCCAAAGGCGTATAGCTGCAGACATAGGTGGGTTAAGTCTGTTTGTTTTATTTCTACGGTAGCGTGAGGTGCAAGGCCTTGATGTTCTGCGTCACTCCACAAACGATAACACGTGCCTGCGCTTAGGCGCCCCGCACGGCCAGCACGTTGAGTAGCTTGGGCACGTGACACTTTCACTGTTTGCAAGCGGCTTAGGCCAGTACGGGTGTCATAGGCCATTTGGCGCGATAGCCCTAAGTCAATGACACAGTCGATGCCTTCTATAGTCAGGCTGGTTTCAGCAATGTTTGTGGCTAGAACAATTTTACGTTGGCCGCAAGCAGCTGGGCTAATAGCGTGCTGTTGCTGCTCCATGGGTAGATCCCCGTAGAGAGGGCATATTTTAATTTGTGGTGTGCAAAGGCTAACCAATTGATTGTGAGCGCGATTAATTTCTCCACGACCTGGTAAAAACACCAGAAGGCTACCTTGATGGTTGGTCAAAGCTTGGGCTACTGTGTCATAGAGCGTGTTATAGAGCTGCCCACGGCTTGGTGCAGGGCATACTTGTAGTGTGGTCACTGGGAACTGGCGACCTTGGCTGATGACAATGGGAGCGTTATCCAGTAACTGGCTTACACTTTGAGCGTCCATAGTGGCAGACATTATGATCAGTTT
>CAJXEN010000151.1 GCA_913052465.1 uncultured Oceanospirillaceae bacterium | reverse complement strand
CTCTATAGCAGCGAAGGCTCCAGCCGTTGCAGCCAGTAAAAACATATAGCGTTTCATGCCAT
This sequence comes from uncultured Oceanospirillaceae bacterium, assembly GCA_913052465.1. Classification (GTDB taxonomy): domain Bacteria; phylum Pseudomonadota; class Gammaproteobacteria; order Pseudomonadales; family Balneatricaceae; genus Njordibacter. Next base: position 5,000 of record CAJXEN010000151.1, on the reverse strand, counting down.
TGCAATAATGTAAGCAAAAGCGCCACACGCCCTTTGGGGGTTGTAGTGGTTGTTCTGGTGGGTAAGGGTCAACTAGATTTTCAAAAAACTTTAACATGATAGGAAAGCGTCCGATGCGATCTTGTGTATAAGAATGACTACGAATTAAAGAGCTAATTTAAATTTAATAAAGCGTCAGTTTTGGCCGCCATAATAAAATCATTACGATGCAAACCTTTTATGGTGTGGGTCCACCAGGTTACAGTTACTTTGCCCCATTCGGTGCAAATAGCAGGATGATGATCCTCTGTTTCTGATATTTCTCCCAATAAATTAGTGAACTCCAATGCTAATTTAAAGTTTTTGAATTTATATACTCGTTGAAGCTGCTCGACGTCATGCACCAGAATGGAAGCCCATTCAGGAATTTCTAACATTAAGATTTTGTGTTGTTCATCTGTAACCTTGGGCCCACCAATACGACAGGCCGCACATTTTAATTCACTAAATTTCATCCCATTTCTCACTTATATTAGTGGTAAAGCTTTACCAGATAAAAAACAAACAGCTAGCCGTTAAACCTGCCATTATTAAGTTGAACACTTTAAGACGTTTGGCAGAGGATAGAAAGAGGCCAATGGTTTTTCCAAAAGTAATCCACGACAGGTTAGTGCACGGACCAACTATTAAATATAAGATGATAATGGAAGCTACAGAGGGCCAGTAAGTGTCGCCAGGCATACCAAAAGACACGTTTGCGCCAATAGTCATGACCCAAGCTTTAGGGTTAACGTATTTAAAGACGGCCCCTTAATAGGCCGTCATGGGCTTCTTTATATCTGTTTTTTCTGAAGACACCATGGAAATACCAAACATTTTCCATGCTAGCAAGAGTAAGTAACCGCTGCCCATTACTTTTAACACTTGTTGTAACAACGGGAAGTTCAAGAATACTGCACCTAAACCAAGACCCATTAGCAAGTGCAAACTACCCAGACCTATATTGACACCAAGCATGTGAGGGAGCGTTTTACGAATACCATAGTTGGCACCTGATGCAGCAAACATGATGTTGTTTGGTCCAGGAGTACCTGTAGTAACTAGGGCAAAAAGTGCCACAGCAAAAAAATGTTCAATGGTCATAATTAGGATTAAGTCTCTAGCGACTGTTGGTCTTGTTTTAGGTCAGCAATAGCACTGGTAACTTTCGCTGATAATTTAGCACAAACCAGTGCAAACTCTAAAAAATTAGAACGCCTATTTTAATAAAAGCTAAGCTTTTAAATGTAGATTAACTAAAATAATAGGCAGAATATCTTAGTTAGGTGCTTAGGTGCTTAGGTGCTTAGGTGCTTAGGTGCTTAGGTTGGTTGATTAGGTTAGCTGCTGAAGTTTAGTGCTTAACTGAGAGCGTGAGTTAAATCTTGCCACACATGGTGTTGGCTTAGGTAAACTGTATCTGTCCATTGGCCTGTAAAGTTGACCCTTTGTAGCTGATCCAATACGAAACCTTTAACTTCTAACAAGTGCATTTTAATACCTTTATTTTGTAATCGTTTATTAAATGCTAGTGGGTTTTCTACAGCACCAGAATCAATATGATTAATCCCAAAAGCCATCAGTATCAGGTGCTCTATACAGGGGTTTTGAGCTAATAGTTCGTTAAGCTGATTATCTAGGTAGCGGATATTACCAAAAAAAACTTTCATCAACGTGAAGGGCAATCGCCTGTTTACATTGTTGAACCTTATAGCAGTCTATATTGCGAAAATTTTCGCTACCAGCAATAGGACCTACAATAGCCTTATGGGGGTGGCTTATACGCCATAAAATCAACGATATAGTGGCTACTACACCAGCCATAACACCTGCCCATAATCACAATTAAAATCATGGCCCTGGTGGTAATCATGGCAGCAAAGTCATGTTTACTATATTGACACGTAAATTTTATTTCACAGGGCTCAATTAGCGCAAGTACGGCCACAAATATAGTTGCACCAAGAACAGCCTTGGGTGATAAAGCTAAGTAAGGTGTAACAAAAATGCTGGCGCTCAAAGTTATCCAAAGAGCCAGAAAAACCACCAGTTACGGCAAATCCTCCTGACACTGCAGAACCTACGTTAGCAACGCCTATTCCTAATAGCTCGTGGTTTGGGTCTGCTTTTTGATGTCGTTTATTAACTAAGGTTTGTGTCACAGAAATGGATTCAACAAAACCGATTAAGTTTATTATGATGGCCGAAGGCATCAAGGCATCAAGGCATCAAGGCATCAAGGCAGAAACCAATAACCAGTTTAACTGAGGCCATACCAAGGTAGGTAGGCCTGATGGAATATGGACTACTACTTTAACACCTTGTTGATCTAAATCTAGCCCAAAGACCACTAATATAGAAATGATCACAGCGCTTAAAGACGCCAGTGTGCTTAAAGATGATGCTACAGGGCGGTCTAATAAATTAGCAATAAAACCTAATTTAAATAGGCCCGACAATAAGGCCAAGGCTAAGGCAATGGATAGGGTTAATACATCCAGGCCTTTAGCAGGAGGTAAACCAGCCAACATTGCATAGGCTAAACTTTACGGGATATGTATGACGGTCACAATTGAAGCAGCTATTACATCAGCTTGCAGGACATTAATGTTGTATCTGTTGAGCTACACTAATGCGGGCAGCTTTGTAAGCAGGTTGTTGAGTTGTTTTGTCACAGCTGTTTGTAAGTGCCAATTTGATTAAGAGGTATTTTAATATACGCAATACCATTATCTTCTATAGGTGGCATATGACCTGCACGCATGTTTACTTGCACAGAAGGCAGCAATAGGCGCGGCGTACTTAATTGTGCATCTCGCGCTTGACGCATGTTGACGAACTCTGATTTAGTTTTGCCTACCAAGTGAATATTGCTGGCTTTAGATTCGGCTACCGTAGTTTCCCAAAGGTACTCTCTGCCTCCTGGCGCATAATCATGGCACATAAATAGCCGAGTTTGGTCTGGTAAACTTAAAATCTGTTGCATAGATTCGTATAAGATTTGGGCATTACCACCCGGAAAATCACATCGAGCTGTGCCATAATCAGGCATGAACAATGTGTCTCCTACAAAACAGGCGTCGCCCACAACAAAACTCATACAGGCAGGCGTGTGGCCTGGAGTGTAGAGTGCCATCATCGACAAATGGCCTATCATTAGTTCTTCGTTTGCCGTTATTAAATGGTCAAACTGACTGCCATTGCGAGCAAAATCCTCTTGAGCATTAAATAAGTTGCCAAAAATGTCTTGCACTTGGGTTATCTGGTCACTGATAGCAATTTTACCGCCCAGTTGTTGTTGAATGTAAGGTGCACCAGATAAGTGATCTGCGTGGACGTGAGTTTCTAACAACCAAACCAAGGTTAAACCTTCATTTTTAATGTGTGCAATAACTTTATCGGCAGAGTTTGTCTGCGTGCAACCCATGCTGGCATCATAATCTAAAACAGAGTCAATCATGGCACATTGTTTGGTGTCTGGGTCTGAGACAATATATGTTACCGTAAATGTAGCTTCGTCAAAAAATGCAGTGATCTCGGCAGTTGTCCGCGCAGCTAGAGTCATGGTGCCTCCAATTAGTGTGGTTGATTCGCTTATTTATTGTAAGAGGGTCTATTGATAAATGCAAAATATGGTTATAACCTTATTCTTAAATAGAATATGATAACTATCGTGTGCGACCAGCTGGGTTAGTATAAATATAATTAATGATCTAATTTGATTTATTTATTTTACTAATGCCAATATAAAAACTAAAATACTGACGTTTTAAGCAGCCCTAGTTGAATTGCTAGCTGGCCAATATACTAATATTTATCAGTGTAATAAAAAGGTGAACGCCATGAATCCACAAAATATGCCTCGTACTATCGAAATTCCAAATGGCCAAAAAGTAGTCGCCACTTTTTCCAAGCAAGAACTGAGTAACCGCCTTACTAAACTGCGCGCTCACATGGCTGCGGCCAATGTGGATGCAGTAGTGCTAACTTCGTACCACAACATTAACTATTTCTCAGATTTTGTTTACTGTCGATTTGGTCGTGATTATGGTTTGGTGGTGACACAAGACAACTACACTACTGTTACTGCTAACATCGATGGAGGTCAGCCATTCCGTCGTAACCAGTTGGGTGACAACGTAGTTTATACCGATTGGCAAAAAGGCAACTTTTTCGTTGCCCTTAAAAATCTAATTAAGCCAGGCAGCCGCATTGGTGTTGAATACGACCATATGCCTTTGGCTACTATGGACGTTGTCAAGCAAACGTTCCCTGGTTCTGAATTTACTGATATCGGTGTGCCGACCATGCAAATGCGTATGATCAAATCTGCTGAAGAAATTGAAGTGATTAAGCATGGTTCGCGGATCGGTGACATTGGTGGTGCTGCTATTCGCGATGCTATTGGCGTAGGTGTGCCGGAGTATGAAGTTGCCTTGGCAGGAACTCAAGCCATGATCCGTGAAATTGCTAAAACGTTTCCAGATGGCGAGTTAATGGATACATGGGTTTGGTTTCAATCAGGCATGAACACCGATGGTGCTCACAACCCAGTTACCAGCCGTAAAATTGAAGCTGGAGATATTCTGAGCCTTAACTGTTTCCCCATGATTGCCGGTTATTACACTGCGCTAGAGCGCACCTTATTTTCTGAGTACGCCAGTGACCGTCACTTAGAATTGTGGGAAATTAACTGTAAAGTACACCGCCGTGGCCTAGAATTAGTTAAACCAGGCGTGAAATGCAGCGATGTGGCTCACGAACTTAATGAAATTTTTGCTGAGCACGATGTACTTCAACATCGCACCTTTGGTTATGGTCATTCGTTTGGAACCTTAAGCCACTATTACGGCCGTGAAGCTGGCCTTGAGTTCCGCGAAGATGTGGACACAGTGTTAGAGCCAGGCATGGTGGTTTCTATTGAACCTATGATCATGTTGCCAGAAGGTATGGCAGGGGCTGGTGGTTACCGTGAGCATGAT
>CAJXEN010000150.1 GCA_913052465.1 uncultured Oceanospirillaceae bacterium | reverse complement strand
TGGTCATGGCTTGTTCGATAGTACGGTAACTCATGAATGGCATATCAGCCATAATTAGCGCATCAGTATTGCCTGCTTCTACACAACGCGTGTGGTATACCATCTGTTCCATGGTTACCGGGAGCGTGGAGTCATGTCCTTGTAATACCATACCCAAAGAGTCACCTACTAAGATGATATCTATGCCGGCTTGATTGACGCGCTGGGTAAAGCTAGCATCGTAGCTGGTAATACAAGTGGCCTTTTGGCCAGCTTGTTTAAGGTTCGTTAGGCTGTGCAGCGTGGTTCTTGACATGGGCATTAGCTCAGAATGGTTGGGTTGCCTAGGACAGTGAGTTAGGCGTCAATGCAGATCAAGCCGTCTATTGGACATTGCTGCAAGAGCTCTTGTAACGTGGTGCCATTAGGCAGGATTAAGCCCGGGCACAACTCAAACAATGGGCCGACTACAAAATCACGGTTGCCCAATTCCACATGAGGTACGGTTAATCGTGAATTGTTAATGCTTTGGTCACCAAATAAGAGCAGGTCTAAATCAAGTGTACGGGGCCCCCAGTGGCGTTCACGTATGCGTTGATGACCTTGTTCTATAGCTTGCAACTCATCTAGCAGGGCCAAAGGTTCTAGTTCGGTTATAACCATGGCCACAGCGTTAACAAAGTCATCTTGGTCTTGAGGGCCTACAGGTTTGCTCAAGTAGAGCTTTGACGATAGCAGTAGTTGGCTTCTTGGCAGTTGTTTTAGCTCCCCTAAAGCTTGCCTTACATGTTTTTTGGGATCATCAAGATTACTGCCTAAACCAATGTATGCGTTAACCATCTTGGCTCTCTTTAGGTTTTTTAGGAGAGCGTTTTTTTGGCGCAGCTTTACCTAGTTCTTTAGTCATCTGCTCCCGGCGTTCGCCACTGGCAAACTGGTACTCTGTCCACCATTCGCCCAGATTTTCTAGGTTTTCACCACTGGCTTCACGCAACAATATGAAATCATAGGCGGCTCTAAAGCGTTTATTGTCTACTAGCTCTGCTGCTCTGCTGCCGTGGCGACGTGGCAGCCTCAGTTGCATATCCCAAATTTCTTTCATGGGGGTGCTAAAACGTCGAGGAATTGAGGTGCGTTTTACCTGTTGTAATATGACATCTTGGGCCGCTTGGTGCATCGCAGGAATGGGCGGCATGTTACGAATTTGAGCTAGCCTTTGCTGTAAAGGGTGCCAAAGTAAAGCAGCCAATAAATAAGCAGGCGTCACACTCTTTCCTTGAGCGATACGTTCGTCTGAATTACGCAGGGCTAAAACGACAAACTCTTCAATTTGGAAATCTTCTGATGGGTCGTTCTCAATTGCTGCGTCAGTCGCAGGGAATAAGAACTTAAACAAATCATAATCGCGCAATAAATAATAGGTCTGTTCACCATTGCCTGATAGCAACAGTTTTAATATTTCTTCAAACATTCGGGCTGCTGGAATAGGTTCCAGCAAATGTCCTAAGGTATGCATTGGCTCTGCAGTGGCTGGGTCTATTTCAAAGTCTAACTTAGCAGCAAAGCGGATAGCTCTAAGCATACGCACGGGGTCTTCTCTGTAGCGAGCTTGAGGATCACCAATCATACGAATACTGCGTTTTTCTATGTCTTCTATACCGCCAGCAAAGTCATGTATAGTAAAGCCGTTAATGTTGTAATACATGGCGTTTATAGTGAAGTCTCGGCGCATGGCGTCGTCGTCTACGGTGCCATAAACATTATCACGCAATAACATGCCACTTTCTGCTTGTTTGGCTTGGTTACTATTTTCACTGGAAAGGTGGCTAGCCCTAAAAGTAGCCACTTCAATAATTTCACGTCCAAAGCGCACATGCACTAAACGAAAACGGCGACCAATAAGGATCGAATTTCTAAACAATTTATGCACTTGTTCTGGATGTGCATCGGTAGCGATATCAAAATCTTTGGGTTGTTTGCCCAACAGAATATCACGCACACCACCGCCTACCAAAAAGCCCTGATAACCCGCATCTTTTAGTCGATAGAGTACTTTAAGTGCATTATCGCTAATGTCTCGGCGAGAAATATCATGATGATCACGGGTGATGATATTGGGACCAGGCGGCGCTGCTACTGCTGACGGTTGGTCGCCTTTGACCATGTTAACCAGCTTAGAAATAAAACCCATAGAGGTCGTCGACTCAGTTCAGTGGAAAAGCAAAAAACAAATGTTGCGCGCATTCTACCATTGCCTTGCTAGCTAGACAAAGGCTACTTACTTGCTAGGCAAAGGCAACGGGGTCTTGCATGCATTTGGGCACGCAGTTGATGTCCCATTGGGCCACTGCCCAAGCTAATTGTTCTTCAACAGGTGCTTGCCTTAAGGTGCATGGAGTAGCTTGACCCAAACGTTCTAGGGCTTCAGACAATAAAGACGGTGCCTGTAATATATCTAATGGCCGTGCTAAATTTTGTTTGCTGAGCTTTTGTCCTTGGTTATTAGTAATAATAGGGAGGTGCCCATAAATGGGCTGTTTGAAGTTTAAGCAATTTTGTAACCATACTTGTCGAGGTGTTTGATGGTAGAGGTCACTACCACGAATGATATTGCTTATGTGTTGCTCGGCATCATCTACAACGACAGCTAGCTGATAAGAGAATAACTGATCTTTACGTTGCACTACAAAATCTCCCACGTCATCAGCTAGGTGCTGGGTTTGGGGACCAATAATTACATCGTCTACAGTAATACTTTGGCGGGGTAGCCTAATACGTCTCGCTAAACCTTGTGACGATGGTGGGTGGGCTAAACAAGGGCATCTATAAAGCGAGTTGGCCTTAAACTGAGCACGGCTGCAGCTGCATGGGTAAATCTGTCCCTGCTGCAGTAGTTGCTCTAAGGCTTCACAGTAGGCTTGCTGCCGCTGGCTCTGAAATAGAGGCTCGCCATCCCAATGCAAGCCAAAGGTGTCCAAACACAAGAAAATTGCATCGATGGAGCCAGGAACAGTTCGGGGAGGGTCTAAGTCTTCAATGCGCAGTAACCAGCTTCCTTGGTTAGCACGAGCATCTAAGTAGCTGGCAACAGCTGCTACTAAAGAGCCAAAATGTAAAGGGCCACTTGGTGTTGGAGCAAAGCGGCCTACATAATTCATTTTCAGCCTATGGGCCTATTTTCCTAGCTGCTTCTCTTTGATTTCTGCAAGGGTCTTGCAATCAATGCATAAAGTTGCAGTAGGTCGAGCTTCTAGCCGACGGATGCCAATTTCAACACCACAGGTGTCGCAATAGCCATATTCGTCTTGCTCAATAAGCTCTAATGTATCGTTGATTTTATTGGTCAGTTTGCGTTCACGATCGCGGGCTCTAAGTTCAAGAGAGAACTCTTCTTCCTGGCTAGCACGGTCATTAGGGTCAGCAAAATTGGCAGCATCTTCTTTAAGGTGGTTAACGGTGCGGTCAACCTCTTCCATTAAGTCTTGCTTCCAAGCATGTAGGATCGCTTTGAAATGATCTCGCTGGTCTGAATTCATGTAATCTTCACTGTTTTTTACTTTATAAGGAGTAAAGTGCTTTAACAGTGATGTATTTGCGTCAGGCATAACTTGATTCGTTTTTGAGGGAGGTGCTATTTAGTATACAAACAACCTGTTTACTAAAGGGTACTCCTAATTTTAATGAAAATAACGCGGTCAAAATAGCAGAATAATATTACTAAATCTAGTTAAAAATGAGCCTTTGTTAGATCTTTTTTAACCTGCTGTTTTTGTAAATGCCGCCTGCTAAGGGTGTTTTCAGTTACAATTCATAGACTTTACATTGCACAACTGCTTTTTGAATAGAACGCAGCCGCAGTTTAAACCTCTATAAGTGTTATTTATACCATAGTTCTAATCATTGGATATATCAAATGAACTTTTTATTGCCATTAAAGCCAGCCACCTTGCTGCGACGGTATAAACGCTTTTTGGCTGACGTGGAAACGTTTGACGGAACATTGTTAACCTTACATTGTCCTAATACAGGCTCAATGAAAAACTGCGCTGAACCTAATAGTCAGGTGTGGTTTTGGGATTCGGCAAATGAAAAACGTAAATACCCTTGTACTTGGGAACTAGTAGAGGTGGAACAACGGTTTTTGGCCTGTATTAATACCCAGCGAGCTAACAGCCTGGTAGTAGAGGCAATAAACAACACTACAATTACCCAACTACAAGGCTATGATCAGTTACAAAAAGAAGTAAAATATGGCCAAGAGAATAGTCGAATCGATATTTTTTTAAGCCAGCACAAACATTTGCCCGACTGCTATGTAGAAGTAAAAAATGTCACTCTAATGAGCACCCAAGGGCAAGGTCTTTTTCCAGATGCGGTTACTGAGCGAGGGCTTAAACATTTGCGTGAGCTCGTGCACATGGTTACTCAGGGCTACCGAGCGGTATTGGTGTATTGTGTAGCCCATACGGGAATAACAAGGGTATCACCAGCATGGGGTATCGATCCAGCCTATGCGAAAGCGTTAGTTTGGGCCATTGAGCAAGGCGTGGAAGTGATGGCTTATGGTGCTAAGATTAGTTTTACTGAAATAAGTTTGGAGCGTGAATTACCGTTAAATATGATGTCTGAAATTTAACTTTGGGGGCTATACTGGACTCTCAGTAATCTTTGGAAGAGTGCAATAGATTTTTCCATCATGCTCTTCTACATTGAGGCTGGAGAGAGACTTATTAATACATGGTCCACTAATACAAAGACCATGATCAATAGTAAATAAGGCCCCGTGTGAAGCACAGTGAATAAACTGCTTATCGTAATCTAAGAACTGGTCAGGCACCCACTCTAAAGGTACTTTGCGGTGTGGGCAGCTATTAATATAGGCTAGCACCCTGCCTTGATGACGTAAAACAAACAGATTGGTGTCGGCGATTATAAACCCTTTGCTTTGGCCGTCCTCAAGCTCGTGACTACTGATAAGTAGCGTGGGGTGATGAGTTGCAGGCATAAGTGTTGACCGTGTAAGGAAATAAAATAATGTATAGCATAACAGAGTCGAGAACGTACATTGCCTAAACAACTCACTAGCATCATCCCCAAGCCCAAGCCCAAGCCCAAGCCCAAGCCAACATCAAAAGCTTCCAGAGGTTGGGTATCGGGTTTGTGGTTGACTA
>CAJXEN010000149.1 GCA_913052465.1 uncultured Oceanospirillaceae bacterium | reverse complement strand
CTTTACGGACGCATCTTCCAATCACCAAGGACATACCTCTACATCATGCAATTAAGACGCACTAAAATTGTTGCCACTTTGGGCCCTGCTACTAGCAGCTTAGAAGTTCTCAAAAGCATCATTGCAGCCGGTACCGACGTAGTTAGGCTGAATTTTTCCCATGGCAGCCCAGCCGATCATAAACAACGAGCCGAAACGGTCCTTCAAGCCGCCAAAGAAGTAGGCCGCCACGTTGCTTTGCTCGCAGATTTGCAAGGCCCTAAAGTGCGCGTTGCTCGGTTCACCAAAAATAAAGTTCAATTACACCAAGGCCAAACATTTGTATTAGACCCCACGATGGATCTGGAAGCTGGTACTGATCAGGCCGTAGGTTTGGACTTCCCTGAATTAGGTAAAGACCTAAGTAAAGATGATATTCTATTACTGGATGACGGCCGCATCGTACTTAAGGTGCACAGCGTAAGCGAGGGAAAAGTGCACACCCGTGTCGAGATCGGCGGGCCTCTATCCAATAATAAAGGCATCAACTTACAGGGTGGGGGTTTATCTGCGCCGGCGTTAACAGATAAAGATCGTGCCGACCTAGTCACAGCCGCAGAAATTGGCGTCGACTACATCGCCATTTCATTTGTGCGCAATGCAGACGACATTCACGAAGCCCGGGCTTTGCTTCAACAGGCTGACAGCAGTGCCAGCTTAATCGCTAAGATAGAGCGCGCTGAAGCCATTGTGCCGGCAACCTTAGAAGCCATCATTGAGGCCTCCGAAGGAGTAATGGTAGCTAGAGGTGACCTAGCGGTGGAAATAGGTGACGCACTATTGGTTGGGGTGCAAAAAGACATCATCGAACACACTCGAAGACTTAATCGCATCGTTATTACCGCGACACAGATGATGGAGTCTATGATCACTAGCCCCATGCCTACGCGCGCAGAAGTTTCTGACGTTGCTAACGCAGTGATGGATGGCACCGATGCAGTAATGCTATCGGCAGAAACAGCAGTGGGTGACTTTCCTGCACAAACTGTAGAGGCCATGGCGCGAGTATGCTTAGGTGCCGAGCAACACAGAAATGCCCATAAGTCATCTCACAGACTAGATATTGCTGTGCACAGCATAGATGAAAGTGTTGCCTTAAGTGCTATGTATGCAGCCAACCACCTCAAAGGAGTTAAGGCCATTATTTGCATGACGCAAACGGGCCAAACGCCTCTTCTTATGTCACGTATTAGCTCAGGCATTCCCATTTTTGCTTTTACGCCTCAAGAAGCGACTCAACGCCGGGTTTGCTTATATCGAGGAGTGCTTACCCACCCATTTGATTCCAAAGTCATTGATAATGATAAGGTGAACCACGTTGCCGTAGAGCAACTTAAAGAGTTAGGAGTGGTGCAAGATGGTGACATCGTACTCATCACCAAAGGTGATTACGTGAAAGCCCACGGCGGCACTAATACCTTAAAAGTAGTGCGAGTGGGCAATCAGATTAAGTAATAATCTTTTGTTTATAACTATTGGTTTAGCCGAAAGGCTACAAATAAAGGCCTGCCCTCACGCACAATACGAAGCGAAATAGAACGCTGGGGGGGCAAGGTGGCAGCTAATTCAACAAACTGCTGTACGCTAGAGATACGTTGATTAGCCATGCTAGTAATAACATCCCCAACTTTTAAACCCAGCTCCTTGGCAACGCCAGCATCCACTTCCAAAATATCGATGCCATTACGGATACGCCATTCCTGAGCTTTTTCTGATGACAAAGTTGCCACCCGCAAACCAATACGTTTTACATACTGGCCTTGCTCAGCAGCACCACCAATGCCTGCTACACTTTTAGGTAGATGCCCAATCGTCACATTAACATCTATACTTTCACCGCCCCTTACCAACTGGATAACAACAGACTGCTCTGGTGCTATAGCACCTATAAAATGCGCCACCTGTGCAGACATAACAATTTCATTGCCATCCACCTGAGTAATAACATCCCCTGCCTGAAGACCTGCGGCCAAGGCTGGACTATTTTCAAAAACTTGTGCAATTAAAGCCCCTGCTGCTTTATCCAAACCAAAAGACTCTGCTAGATCTTGGCTCACTTCTTGAATTTGTACACCTAACCAACCTCGCGCCACTTCCCCTGTTTCTCTAAGCTGGGCCACTACACTTATGGCTGTGTTACTAGGAATGGCAAAACTAAGGCCCATAAATCCACCAGAGCGGGTATAGATTTGAGAATTAATACCCACCACTTCGCCATCTAAGTTAAATAAGGGGCCACCTGAGTTACCTGGGTTGATAGCAACATCTGTTTGAATAAAAGGCACATAAGTTTCGGAGCGTAAACTACGACCCTTAGCGCTGACAATGCCAGCAGTAACCGAATAATCAAAGCCAAATGGCGAACCAATAGCCAGCACCCACTCGCCCACTTTAAGCTGGTCAGAGTCTGCTAACGTAAGAAACGGCAAACTTTCAGCTTCAATTTTTAACAAAGCCAAATCAGAACGCGGATCGTTACCAATTAACTCTGCATCCATCTCACGGCGGTCACTTAGAGCAACAATGATTTTATCAGCGTCTTTTACCACGTGATAGTTGGTTAATATGTATCCGTCGTCACTAATCAAAAACCCCGAACCAGAAGACTGAGCCTTTGGCGCCTGCCCTTGTTGTGGTGGTTTTTGTTGGGGGAACTGTCGTTCAAAAAAGTGTTTGAACATATCAGGCAACTGTTCTTGACCTGGCAAGTCAAATTGACTGCCTTTGGGCCGTTGACTAACTACACGGGAGGTGCTGATATTAACCACAGCAGGAGAGGCTTGCTCAACTAGCTGAGTGAAATCTGGCAACTGCCCAGCCCGCGCAAGGCTTGACCAAAGTATGGACAGCAGTAGCACAGACATAAATTTATAGTTGAAAGACATTAATCGGGTCATGACGCAGTTCCTCTACAATCGAAATGGATACCTATATTACTTATAAGCATACGGTAGTTTTTCAGAACCAGAGCCATTTATAACCACCCTTTACACAATTTTTCAGTTAAGCCGATGTTCGAGAAACATTGGTTACAGACAAATTTATTCAGATGTAAAATGCAATTTCTGTCCCTGATCCATGCTCTGCTGGCGCAAAATCATTGGTTGCCACTGACTAGAACTAAGCACTGCTTCAGTTTGACTAAACCAACGCAATAATAACAAACCAAGGCCTAAACCTAATAATGCAGCTACCACTGTCAGTGGCTCAGAAAAACCCACCCATCGAGCGATCGACGCTGATGCCAACAAAGTCAACAGTGTCATAGCAAAGGTTAACAAACTAGCCTTGATAAAAGCCTTTTGAGGGATGCCAAGTACCACCTCATCACCTACATTGAGGATCATATCTTGAGGTACGGGTAATTCGATACGTGAGCGTGCAGTGTTTTTCGATTGGTTTAGAAGACGCTGCCCGCAGGTGCAAGAATCACAGGTAGCAACACGCAACGTATCAATCCAAACCGTAGTCTTATCGATAGCGAATACATGAGCCACCTGCTCAATCATAGAGTTTTTTACGTTGGACATAATGCAGCCCTGCGGCCTTAGTAAGCGTTTATTGAGCTACTAAGGATACCACAGAGTTCGCCACTTGCTCAGCTTGCACTAAGCTTAATTGACCGACTAAAGTCAAAAACATTGGCTCACCGTTATGATTCATAGACTGGCCCAATACCAAGTTCGAGCCTGCGAATGCATGACCCTCGGCGATAGTCCGCCCATTCAACGGTTCAACATAAAGAGTGAAACTAGCACCACCATCGCTATAGGTCAGCACTTCTCTTGAAGCTTGGTCTGAAGCATCAAAACTACGCTGAGTTAATATAAATCCAGCTGGCAACGTTTGAGCTGACCACTGTGCTTCAGCCGCATTAGCGGCTTCCACTGGTGCTGGTAAGCGTATAATTTCATTAGTGTTTTCAGATACTGTGGGGACACTACCGGTACTAGATAATGCAATACTATTATTGGTATTTCTTGGCTCCAACAAAACCACCCCTTGCTGTGCAGGAATAATTTGCGGCTGCATGTCGACACTCATGCGCTGTGCGCCCAAAACCATAACCACGGTGACACTTGCCGCTACAGCTAACCCAGCAATGGGTTGCCAGAAGCGATCAAAGCTACTTATATTGGGGACCAAATGAGACTTCGAAATAGAATAAGTTGATTCTGCATCAATTACATCACGCAAACGACTTGATAAATCGATATCCAATGAAGCATAGGTTGCTTCTCGCTTTAGGGCTGAACTAGCAAGCTGATAACGCGCCCACTGCAACCTTACTTGCTCATTATCTTGACTAGCTTTGAGGACACGCTGAAGCTCTAGTGGCTGGGCAGCATCATCCATCACTGCTGACAATGATTGGCGTATTGACTCGGAGTTAATTTGAGTGAGTGACAAAATATCGATTCCTACATTTAACTTACTAACATTAACTTACCAACCTAAGACGTCATCTAGATCGTTTGGTTCAATTTTAATTTTTAATACCCTAAAAAAGGTTAATCACGGTCCATCAACTTAGCCACTTCTTTATCTATTGCATCTCGAGCACGAAAGATACGTGAACGCACAGTGCCAACAGGACAGTCCATTACTTTTGCAATTTGTTCATAGCTCATGCCTTCAAATTCCCTTAGGGACAATGCTGTCCGAAGATCATCGGGCAGCTTCTCTAAAGTGGCAAAGACCTTATCTTGTAATTGATCACGGGCCATCAGATTTTCTGGGGTATCAACGTCGGCCATAATGTCAGCACTGCCGTAGTCGCCATATTCATTAGCCTCTACATCAACATCGGGCGGCCTACGATTACGTGCAACCAAATAGTTTTTTGCAGTGTTAATAGCAATGCGGTATAGCCAAGTGTAAAACTGGCTGTCGCCACGAAAATTAGCCAAAGCCCGGTAAGCTTTAATAAAAGCCTCTTGGCTTACATCCATTGCCTCATGATGATCTTTCACATAACGCCCAACTAAACTAATGATTTTATGCTGATATTTAAGCACCAGTAAATCAAAGGCACGCTTGTCACCAGCTTGTACGCGTTCGACAAGCTGATGGTCAGATGGTGCGGGTGAGTCAGGGGCCTTGATATCAGGCACTAAGATTTCCTTA
>CAJXEN010000148.1 GCA_913052465.1 uncultured Oceanospirillaceae bacterium | reverse complement strand
CTGATTGACCCCAACTATCTTATCACTGAATCTGATAAGATAGTTGCCATCAATGCTATCCGATTAGCCCGCAATATAGCAGAACAACCTGTCATGAAAAAGTATAACCCCAACGAAATAAAACCAGGAAAAGCTTATCAATCAGATAACGATTTAGCCAAAGTTGCTGGCGAAATAGGCACCACTATATTCCACCCTGTGGGTACCTGTCGGATGGGCGTAGATGATCAAGCGGTGGTGGGAATAGACCTACAAGTTAATGGTCTCGATGTCCTGCGTGTTGTAGATGCATCCATTATGCCCACCATCACCTCTGGTAATACTAACTCACCAACTATTATGATTGCAAAGAAGGCCGCCGATATGATTTTGCAGGCTCAAAAAAATAATGCCGTTATTTCAAGACTATTATTAAATGAATAGTCTCATATCTTTCTTAACTTCAATTAGCGTTTTATCAGCGCAAAACATTGAATCAATAACCTCACTTTTTGTAGCTGCTACGTTAAAAAAAGGGGACTACTTTATTCGCGAAGGTGCATACGCCAACGAAATTGCTTTCTTGCAACGTGGAGCGGTGAGGGCCTTTTATACCAACAGCAATGGTAAGGAGTATAACAAGACTTTTTTTGTTGCTCCCGCAATTATTGGTTCATATGTATCACTCATCAATAAAGAGAAGAATACTCTGCCACAGCAGGCCTTAAGCGAATGCGTAATTTGGCGCATGAAGTACCATGAGTTAGAGCGTTTATCTGATAATAACTATGAGTTAGAGTGGCTTCATAGGTGTATTGCAGAACGTTTTTTTGTGGGTAATGAGAAAAAACAGCTTGAAATGGCGTTGATGGATGCGACAGAACGTTATTTTATTTTTAAAGAAGAATACCCAGGTATTGAAGACATTATTCCCCAGTATCATATTGCATCTTATTTAGGTATTAGCCCGACCCAACTTAGCCGACTTCGGAAAAAAATCAGTTAAACCAGTACTAATATTTATATGGATCAAACTGTTTATTTTTTAAGTTGGTTACATTATTTACATAGGTAAATGCTTTCACCTATGTAAACGTCCATGCTTGTGCAAATTAATTAACTATATGAGCACGCAACCATGCACCTTTTATATCCTATCCGGCAGTTTTTGACAGCTTTATTATGTAATCTTACTGGGGCTAGTTTCAGATTCTTTGACACCATAGGCGGCAAATAAAAATGAATGTTATTATTAAACACTTTAAGTGGGTTATGTTGGTATCGGGCATGTTCACAATCACTATGTTTTATGGGTTGTTCGCTCCCCAAGCAGCGCTTGATTCAATGTTCGGCGCTTCATTCGATGGCACGCTTGAAAATATAGTGATTAGAAGTTGGTCTGCCTTGGTAGGGCTCATGGGTGCCATGCTCATTTATGGATTTTTTAGCCAAACACACCGTGTTTTTGCAGTGTTGATCGCTTCCTTTAGTAAAATTGTATTTGTGTCACTCGTATTGTTATATGGGCAACAGTTTATAGGTAAAGTTGCACCTGCAATAGTAATGGATTGTATTGTTATACTGCTATCAGTTGTCTATCTACTTGTAGTGCGAATGCATCCATCAACTGCGTCAAAAAGTGCTCAAGCACATAGCAGCAAAGGTTAATGTTATGTGAATTAAATCCAAACGTATATCCAAGTTGGTAATGCGTTAATGGACACTACCTAACAGCACTTTATTGTTCATTATGCTTTGTTAGCTTTGTATGGTTTTATTTTTTATTAAGACGTTAGAGGCTAACGCTTGTCTTTTTTCATTAGCCGTTAAACCTATAAAACTTGCCATTGATTAATAGTTATCGTCTAATCCTGACATAGCTTAGGTGATAACTTTTTTGTATAGGGCCTTACCTGTTAGCTCAAACCCATGCTGGGCATCCACGAAAAAGCTCAAGGTAACACCTTAAAAGCAGCCGTCTTAAAGTGCTACTATCAACTAGAGGTAGGCATGAAAATAGCCGTATCTGCATTAACTTTGCATGACAGAAAAGAGTGGGAAGGTCTTTATTATAGTTATGCAGAGTTTTATCAAGTACCGATGAATCAGCAAATATTGGATACTGTTTGGTCTTGGATTTTTCATAAAGACCATACATTTTACGCACTGGTGGCGAAAGATGATTCAGGCCACTGTCTGGGTCTAATGCATTACAGAGCAATGCCATCCCCACTTAGAGGAAAACTAGTTGGTTTTCTTGATGACCTTTTTATTAAACCCGAATTTCGAGGAAAAGGAATTGTAGAGGCTTTATACAAGGCTTTAAATGAATCAGCTTCAGATAAAGGTTGGCCATACATTCGCTGGATAACGGCGGATAATAATTATCGAGGGCGTGCCGTTTACGACAAGTTATCAGACAAAACTCAATGGGTTACTTACCAAATGCAAGTAAAGTAAGAGTTGTCATGAATTGACCTCGTCGTCTCATTAACACCTAGACTTAACGGTAACTTTTTTAGCCGTCACTTAAACCTATGCTCGCATTTGGTGTTAACACCAAAAGCTGATATGTGTTTTTGATTTACTCTAAAAATTAATTTAGCAGTTAAAACTAACTAAGCAAGTTTGTTGCTGGGTTCATATTGCCTAAGGACTGCAATCTTTAACACCAAAGAAAAAAGCTACATTAACTGAGTAAGCTTAATTTTGAACCTTACAATACAGTTACCTGACCACATGGAATCTTTGTCATAATGCCTATAAATAAGCCATTAAGCACCTTATCAAGCCACAATATTTGGCTTAAAAACCCCCTGGCCATATTGGCTAGTAACGCTCAGGGCGGGTTAGTGGTGCAAGGCCAAAAAATTATTGAGCTAGTGCCCCAAGGGCAACGACCTAGTTGTGACTATAGTGAGGTGATGGAGTGTGGTGATTTAGTGATACTTCCTGGCTTAATCAACGGCCACCACCATTTCTATCAAACCCTTACTCGCGCATTGCCTCAGGCCCTTAACAAACCATTATTTGGCTGGTTAACCAGCCTTTATCCCGTGTGGGCAGGTTTAGAGCCAGACATGCTGTATCAAGCGACTCGCTTAGCGTTAGCGGAACTACTGTTGTCTGGCTGCACCACTGCTGCAGACCATCACTACCTGTTTCCAGAAGCTTTAACAGAAGCCATGGACATACAAGCCGAAGCTGCTGCCAGCATAGGCATACGCATGACCATGACCCGCGGTTCTATGAGTCTAGGCGTAGATAAAGGCGGCTTACCACCACAAAGCACAGTACAGCACGAAGATATTATCTTGGCTGATAGCGAGCGTGTTATTAGGCGTTATCACGATGCCAGCGAAGGCAGCATGTTACAAGTGGCCTTGGCACCTTGTTCACCTTTTTCTGTAACGCCAGAATTGATGCGTGATTCTGCAAACCTTGCTGCACAGCACAAAGTGATGTTGCATACTCACCTAGCAAAAACCATTGACGAAGAAAATTTTTGTTTACAGCGCTTTGGCTTACGCACTGTTGATTACCTAGAAAGCGTGGGTTGGCTTGGACCGCGCACATGGCTAGCCCATGGCATCCACTTTAACGCTGATGAGATTAAACGCTTAGGTGCTGCTGGTACAGGCATCTGCCACTGCCCTACCTCCAATATGATGCTGGCCTCTGGCATAGCGCCGGTGCAAGAACTAGAGGCTGCAGGTTGCCCTGTGGGTTTAGGTGTAGATGGTTCAGCATCTAACGATGGCTCTAATATGATCCAAGAAGTACGCCAAGCGTTGTATTTACAACGCTTAAAATACAGTGCGCAGGTAAGTCACTTTGATGCCTACCGATGGGCCACACAAGGCAGCGCAAAAATGTTAGGCCGCAGCGACATAGGCTCATTAACAGTGGGCAAACAAGCGGACGTAGCTTGTTTTAAACTGGATGAAATGCGTTTTAGTGGCAGTCACGACCCGTTAGCTGCCTTGCTACTGTGTGGTGCTCAAAAAGCAGAACATGTGATGGTAGCAGGCCAGTGGCGAGTAAAAAAGGGCGTAATAGAAGGTTTAGAAGTGGGCGAACTATTGCAACAACATGGTGCCGCAGCAAAAGCTTTAGTGACCAAAATCTATCCATCTGCTGAAGGATTAATGTGCAGATGAGCACTGTTTTGGTTAGGCCTGCAGTGGCACAGGATATGGCTGCTATCAACAGCATTTACAATCACTACGTAGTAAATACCCACATTACTTTTGATATAGTGCCATGGACCAATAAAAAGAGACTGCAATGGTTTACCAAGTTTAATGGTAAGCGCTACCAGTTATGGGTGGCTGAAATAGCAGGGCAAGTTCGGGCATTTGCTTACACGAGTCAGTTTCGGACCAAAGCAGCCTACGAAAGCTCAGTAGAAGTGACCATTTATGCCCATTACCAGTTACAAACCAAAGGTATAGGCAAAGCCTTGTACAGTAAGCTATTAACTAATTTAGCTGACTTTGAAATACATCGATTGTATGCGGTTATTGCTCTACCTAATGAAATATCTATTGGTTTACATAAAAAACTGGGTTTTGAAGAGCTGGCTATACTTAATGAAGTGGGAAGTAAGTTCGGTAAAAAAATCAGTGTTGCCATGCTAGAAAAACGTCTCTAACCTAGGCTATTTTTACTTGAGTTCGGACCCACTTATTTACTGAAGTGTCGAATAAGTTCTTCGATGTTTGATCTGGCTCTTAGCCTATGGGCTGCCCAACTAAGAACAAAAAAACACCAATGAGATTGTGCTATGCGGCACCAATGGTAAGGGATATATTCCACCCAAAACCACAGTATTTAGAGCCCATTACACGATCCACTAGCTGCAGATACTGTTCCCCACAATAGCCTTTAGCCAAACTATCAGGCACAAACATCGTGGCCCACTGTATCTGCATCAAAACCACCACTAGTCATCAGACGCCCTAGGGCATATTTTTAATCACATGGGTTGTGCAAAGATGGATACAAACCGGCTAACAATAACATCTGATCACGTATTGGCAGGCATAAAAAGGCCAGACCGATGAAAACAAAGGGCTGGCTTTTTTAGCAACGGGTTACTGAAACTAATATTAACCCTTAATAATGTTGTGCTCTGGGCCAAACGGAAACTTAGTAATGTTCTCAGCGCCTTCTTCACCCACTACAAGAATGTCATGCTCACGGTACCCCCCAGCACCTGCCATACCTT
>CAJXEN010000147.1 GCA_913052465.1 uncultured Oceanospirillaceae bacterium | reverse complement strand
GCCTATGTTTTCCCTGCTAGTCGCCCTATTTATTCAAAGTGAGCGATTTAACGGCATACGCATGTTGGGTATTTTGCTAGGTGCTATAGCCATATTATTAATCCTAGGTCCAGAAGCAGACTTTGGTAGCCAAGGTGTTGGCTTATTTATGTTATTAGCGCTTGTTGCTCCACTATTTTATGGCCTTGAAGGCAATTATCTAGCGGTTAAAACACCCCCTAAAATGGACCCTATTACCACCTTACAAGGGGCCTCTGTCGTTGGCCTAATCATCTGCACACCTATTACCCTCGCCACCAGTTCGTGGGTGGACTTGAGTGAAACTTGGACGTCTGTTGAATGGGCCATTTTGGCAAACAGCTTTTTACATGTCATCGCCTACACTGGCTACATCTGGTTGGTAGGGCGAACCGGTGCGGTATTTGCTAGCCAGGTAGCTTACATTGTTACCATTTCTGGCGTACTTTTAGGCATCACCCTATTGGGAGAAACCCATAGTCCACTAGTATGGCTCGCCCTTGGTTTCATGCTTATGGGTTTGGTGCTGGTGCAACCTAAAAAACATCTGATCACTGACAAAGGCACTGTTTAATGCCTAAACCCTACTACCTGCTTAATGCAAAACAGGTATTCACTTTTAAATTTGAAGATTTTTGCTAAGGTTTGCCGTAAAATTAAGCTTCGCTTTTAACCCATGCTCCGGATTTACGTTTCGGCTCGCTAAGGAACCCTTGATGAATCAAGATCAGTCTCTAATCGTTGTTTGTGCCCTTTATAAATTTGTCACCCTGGAAAGATTTCAAGACCTACGCCAACCCCTACTAAAGGTGATGGAGTACAACAAAATTCGTGGCTCCTTGCTACTTGCTGCAGAAGGAATTAACGGTACCGTAGCCAGTAACCGTAAAGGTATTGACGCGCTGCTGGCTTGGTTTGATAAAGATACTCGCCTGGGCAACATCGTGGTAAAAGAGTCCTTCGAAGCCAGCAATCCGTTTAATCGTATTAAAGTAAAACTAAAGAAAGAAATCGTCACCATGGGTATTGAAGGGATAGACCCTAAGCAAGTAGTGGGTACTTACGTAAAACCCAAGGACTGGAACGCCCTTATTTCTGATCCAGACGTGGTATTGGTAGACACACGCAATGCTTACGAAGTAAAAGTGGGCACTTTTAAAGGTGCATTAAACCCAAACACTACTAATTTCCGCGAATTCCCACAGTATGTCCAAGATAACCTAGACCCTAAAATCAACAAAAAAGTGGCTATGTTTTGTACGGGAGGGATTCGCTGTGAAAAGTCTACCGCCTACCTAAAAGAACAAGGTTTTGACGAGGTATATCACTTACAAGGCGGCATCTTAAAATACCTTGAACAAGTGCCAGAAGCCGACACTATGTGGCAAGGCGAGTGTTTTGTATTTGATAATCGCGTTACCGTAAACCACCAGCTGGAAAAAGGTGAATATGACCAATGCCACGCCTGTCGTTTACCTATTACTAAAGAAGAACAAACCAGCGACCAATACCTCGAAGGTATTAGCTGCCCGCATTGTTTTGACAAGCACACCCTAGACCAGCGCCAGCGCTATGAAGAACGTCAACGCCAAATGGAACTTTCCAAAGAACGTGGTGAAGCTCACATTGGTGCTGATGCCGTTGATACCATCAATCAACGTCGCCAAGCCAAAGAACACAAGAAACAAGTTCAACGAGATAAAGAGCTACTTGTTTCAAACATTAACCCTGAGTAATAGATGGTCCCAACGTGGCTTTTAGGCTGCTTGAGAGGTTGTTTGTAAGGCGGCTTTCCTTAGACGCCTTACAGGCCGTTCGTCAATGATAATATGAATTGCAGCGGTTGCTAACGCAATGGCCGCACCTGCCCACCAAACGTTATTATAGCTGCCCGTTGTATCATACAAATAGCCGCCCAACCAAACCCCTAAAAATGAACCGAGTTGATGGTTTAAAAACACAATACCATACAGACTACCCATGTGCTTTAAACCAAACATTTGAGCCACTAGGCCAGAAGTAGGTGGCACTGTGGCAAGCCATAAGAAGCCTGTGACCATAGAAAATAAGTAAATAGACGTGGTAGTGATGGGTATTAACATAAAGGCTGCAATGGCCACAGCCCGGATAAGGTAGATAATACCTAACAGATTTTTCTTGGAATACTTGCTAGACCAAGATCCAAACAACAAGCAACCAAAGATGTTGAAAAAACCAATGAGGGATAAGCTAATTACGGCAACTTTGGCATCAAAACCATGGTCAGATAAATAGGCAGGCATGTGCACAGTAATAAATGCTAACTGAAACCCACACACAAAAAAACCTGCAATAAGTAACCAATAGTGCACATGCCTGCTGGCCTCTTTTAACGCTGCAGACAAGGATTGGTTCTGCACAGGCTCTTGCTCTTTTTCAGCATGCCCTGGGTGAAAGTGCTGACCATTGTTACGAAAGGGACCAGACAACAGCAGCATACACAGTGAACCACCAGCCAAAATCATCAGAGTGATTTGCCAGCCATAGGCTGCAATAAACTCTTGTGCTACCGGAATCACCAACAATTGGCCAAAAGAGCCTGCAGCCGTGCCTAAACCTAAGGCTATTCCACGATTCTGTTCACTCACTATTCTAGCTAAGGCAGGTAAAATAACACCAAAACCCGTACCTGCAATACCCATACCCACTAAGATTCCAGCACCCATATGCAGGCCCCAGTAACTGTCTGCAGTGGCAGTAACATACAGGCCTAGGGCATAAGCGAGTGAGCCAATATAAATAGTTTTAGTAGCGCCAAAACGATCAGCTATCGCTCCAGCAACAGGCTGAAATAAACCCCAGCAAAGGTTTTGTAGTGCCAAAGAAAATGCAAACACCTCACGGCCATAGCCAAAGTCGCTGGATATAGGCGCCATAAAAAAGCCAAATGATGCACGCATTCCAAAGTTTATGGCCAGCAATACGCAGGCACACACAACCACTAAACTAAGTAATTTTACTGGTTTAGACATTTCTACACAGTTCCATTTCAAAAAGGTGCGCTATTAGATAACCCTGAGCAACACTAACGTGTTGCCTAAAAAAGCTTCTTAATCCCTAAAATTACTAAACTGCAGTGGCATGTCAAATTCGCCTTCACGTAAACTGGCAATCGCCTCTTGTAAGTCGTCACGCTTCTTACCTGTTACTCTTACTTGGTCGCCCTGCACTTGGCTTTGCACTTTGAGCTTTTTCTCTTTTAAAAACTTAACCACTTTTTTGGCCAACTCTTTTTCTAAGCCAGATTTCATCAGTACCACTTGGCTACTTTTCATATTAGTAGTTTCTGGGTCTTTCAATTCTAAGCAACGGATGTCAATACCACGCTTAATAAGCTTTTCGTGCAGAATGGGCAACATTTGCTGCAACTGAAATTCCACATCAGCGCGCATGGTCACCATATCTTCACCTTGATCAAAGCGGGCATTAACGCCTTTAAAATCATAACGGGTAGTCACTTCACGGTTAGCTTGGTCTAGGGCATTAGATACTTCATGGCTATCGAGTTCGGAAACCACATCAAATGATGGCATTAGTTAATTCCTTTGTTAAAATAGGGTACAAATCTTGATAACAATATTGTAACCCATGACGAGTCTTTCATCCTACCCTTGGCACATTTGTGGTGCCGGTGCTATTGGCAGCCTTTGGGCCAGCGCTTTGGCCTCACATGGGGCTAATGTCACTTTATTGTTAAAAGACACAGCCCAGCTGGCACAATATCAAGCCGCTGGCGGCGTTAGGCTATTAGAGGGCGATGAACAGACTCACATTAAGCCTGACGCATTAATCCCTAACAGCCGCGCTGCAGTTAATCACCATCCCCAAAAAATTAAACATCTACTGGTATGCTGTAAATCTTACGCTACCTTAGACGCCATATTGCCATGGCGCAAATACCTAACACATGACACCCAAATTGTATTACTACAAAATGGTATGGGTAGTGCCCAAAGGTTACAGCGAGCTTTGACTCACGCTAATATTTATTGTGCAATTAGTACCGATGGAGCTTGGCGTAAAGGGCCTTTTGATGTGGTACGGGCTGGTGATGGTGAAACATTAATTGGCAGTTTTAGCGATCATTTAATAGCCGCAGAAATACCTGCAGCGATACAAAGCCTATGCCAACCCATGGTAAATGAGCCAAGGCTTGATATCGCTTGGCGCACAGACATACGCACACCTATGTGGCACAAGCTGGCAATCAATAGCGTTATCAATGCCCTCACTGCCATTTACCAATGTACCAACGGTGAGCTGATTAACCACCCTCAAGGCAGACCTCGCTTACAACAACTATGTATAGAAACCCAAGATGTGATGGCCCGTTTAGGCATTGTGCCTTTAGGACAGGGGTTACCCAACACTGCCGTGCGTATTTTACAGCAAACAGCACTCAACAAATCGTCTATGTTGCAAGACTGCCAAGCAGGCCGCCCAACAGAAATTGAGGCTATTAATGGTTACATTATTCAGCAAGGTGCGCTTTATCATTTGCCTTGTGCTGGCCACAAGCAGGTTTGCGAAGATTTACGGCGCATATATGCAATTTAAACCTTGTCCTTAAACAGGCAACACCCCGTATAATAAGTCGCATTCGTTACTAAATGGCTAGCTAAATATGTTGGTTGTTCGCCCTATTGGTCCACAAGACCATGACGCTTTGTATCAAATTGCAGTAGATTCTGGTGTAGGTTTTACCTCCTTACCCATAAACCGCGATGTTTTAAATGACAAGATTGCGCGCTCTGTTGCCTCTTTTGCCAAACAAACTACCCAGCCAGATGACGAAGGTTACTTATTCGTTCTGGAAGATACACACACTGGTGAGGTCATCGGTACTACTGCCGTAGAGGCCAGTGTTGGCACTCGGGCGCCCTTCTACCATTACCACCGCCAAACCGTGGTGCATGCGTCACCTACCTTAGACGTGCATAACAAAATGGAAGTACTCACCCTGTGCAATCATTACACTGGTTGTTCCGAAGTGTGTACATTATTTTTACAAGAAGCACACCGCAGTGGCACTAATGGCCGCCTTTTATCCAAGAGTCGTTTTTTGTTTATGGCTCAGTTTGCTGAGCGATTCGGTAGTAAAGTGATTGCCGAAATGCGCGGTGTTAATGATGCTAACGGTAATTCTCCGTTTTGGCATTGGTTAGGCACGCACTTTTTCTCTATGGAGTTCAAGCAGGCAGATTACCTCGTTGGTTTAGGCAACAAAGTATTTATCGCTGAACTCATGCCTAAATACCCCC
>CAJXEN010000146.1 GCA_913052465.1 uncultured Oceanospirillaceae bacterium | reverse complement strand
CAGCTTTTTGTAAGCGCGACCGAATCCAACGGTCTGCCAAACTCAGTTCAACTTCACCGCCAGCTTGACCACAGTCCTGCTCATCGCAATTCATCAGCACATAATTAGTAGCATTCCAAATTTTGTTGCAAAAATTACGATTACCTTCAATACGGCCTAAATCAAACTTAATGTCTCGGCCAGTAGAAGCCAAAGAACAAAGGGTAAAACGCAGGGCGTCAGTACCATAAGACTCAATGCCATCAGGGAAGTGCTTTAAAGTTTGTTTTTCAATTTTTTTAGCCAACTGCGGCTGCATCATGTTGCCAGTCCGCTTGGCTAATAAAGCATCCAGTTTAATTCCATCTATCAAGTCCAAAGGATCAATAACGTTGCCTTTAGACTTAGACATTTTTTCACCGTCTTGGTCCCTAACTAAACCGTGCACATATACCGTTTTAAAAGGTACTTGAGCTTCACCGGTCTCATCCTTAGTGAGGTGCATGGTCATCATGATCATCCGCGCAACCCAAAAGAAAATAATATCAAAGCCAGTGACTAACACATCTGTTGGATGATACTTGGCTAACGCTTCTGTAGAGTCTGGCCAGCCTAGGGTACCAAAGGTCCACAAGCCGGAAGAGAACCAAGTATCAAGCACGTCTTCGTCTTGCTTGAGGTTGACATTGCCCAAATTGTGTTTAATGCGCACCTCTTCTTCACTACGCCCCACATAAAAAGCGCCATCATCGTCGTACCATGCTGGAATTCGATGACCCCACCAAAGTTGACGAGAAATACACCAGTCTTGAATGTCACGCATCCATGAAAAATAAGTGTTTTCCCATTGTTTAGGTACAAATTCAATACGGCCATCTTCTACCGCGGCAATCGCAGGCTCAGCCAAAGGTTTAGTACTCACAAACCACTGATCAGTTAACAAAGGTTCAATAACTAAACCTGAGCGATCTCCACGAGGGACTTTTAAACCATGATCTTCGACAGCTTCTAACAAACTCATTGTGTCTAAGTCAGCAACGATTTGATCACGGGCCACATATCGGTCTAAACCACGATAAGCTACCGGAATAGTTTCAGCATGCTCTTCTACCAGCGTACCTGCAGTGGTATAAACATGGGGCACATGCACGATAGCGGCGTCGTGATCCAGCACGTTAACCATGCCTAAATCGTGCCTCTGACCCATGGCGTAGTCATTAAAGTCATGGGCAGGGGTGATTTTCACACAACCCGTGCCAAACTCCATGTCTACGTAGTCATCTGCAATCACAGGAATCAAACGACCTACCATTGGCAGCTCTATAAATTGACCAATAAGGTGCTGGTAACGCTCATCTTTAGGGTGAACCGCAACAGCAGCATCTCCCAACATGGTTTCTGGGCGCGTGGTAGCAACTACTAGATAGTCTTTGCCATCTGCAGTGGTTGCACCACCAGCTAAAGGATAATGCAAGTGCCACATATGGCCCTTTTCATCTGTAGAAATAACTTCTAAATCAGAAATTGCAGTGTGCAGCTTAGGGTCCCAGTTAACCAAACGCTTACCACGGTAGATCAAACCGTCGTCATACAAACGCACAAAAGCTTCTTGGACTGCAGTGTAGAAACCATCGTCCATAGTGAAGCGCTCACGGCTCCAATCTACACTTGCACCCATGCGTCGTAACTGACGAGTGATAGTGCCGCCTGACTCTTCTTTCCACTCCCATACTTTTTCTAGGAACTTATCCCGACCCAAATCATGCCGAGTTTTACCTTCCTCAGCCTGAACTTTTCGCTCCACTAGCATTTGTGTGGCGATACCAGCATGGTCGGTTCCCACTTGCCATAACGTATCGTGCCCTTGCATACGCTTAAATCGCGTCAAGGTATCCATAATCGTGTCTTGAAAAGCATGCCCCATGTGCAAACTACCCGTAACATTGGGTGGTGGAATAACAATACTATAAGGCGTACCTTCGCCAGAGGGAGCGAAGTAGTTGTTGTCTTCCCATTGCTGGTACCATTGCTGTTCGATGGCATTAGGGTTATATGTCTTTTCCATGATGTTAGGCAAGTACTCTACAATAAGTGGTTATAAAAAGAGGCTGCTAACGCAGCCATGATGCGACTAAGCTATAAGTAACGCTGGACAGGCCCCGCTCACGAGGCCAACGAGTCACTCAACTTAGTGGTTACAGCCTGGCCCATGAATATGACCGGCCTCTAGCTCGTCTGCGGTAGCTTCACGCACTGACATAATTTCCACATCAAAATTCAATGTTTCACCAGCAAGATCGTGATTACCGTCCACGCTCACCATATCGCCTTCAACGGCAGTAACAGTAACCACCTGCTGCTGACCAGAATCACCCTCAGCGTGGAATTGCATACCGACCTCTAGATTGTCAATGCCAGAGAACATTTCACGGTCCACTTGCTGAACCATTTCTTCCATATATTCGCCATAGCCTAGGTGAGGAGGCACTTCTACCTGCAACTTGTCACCTGACTGCTTGCCTCCAAGGGCTTCTTCTAAGCCTTGTACAATGTTATTTGCGCCGTGCAAATAAGGTAACGGTTCGCCTTCGCGCGAAGTATCAACCAGTTCTCCTGCACCATTAGTGAGGGTGTAATGGAAGTTAACTACGCTATTTTCGGCAATTTTCATTCGTGACTCCAAAGCGCCCTTAATACTTTAATTAGGGCTAATAAAATTAAACATCACTCATGCGTATGAGTGACCTGATATAATACCGCAAAAATCAGCCCTAGGCCCGTATTTCCATGCATTTTACCATTCACGATACCCCAGGTGTTATTCACATTATCAGGCTACTTTCTTGGTTGGTATTAAAGTGTAGTGGCTGGAAAGTTGTTAATGTTGCCCCTGACACCGGCAGCTACCTTATTATTGCCGCCCCACACACATCTAATTGGGACTTCCCGCTCGGTATTGCTATAGCGTTCCACCTGCGTTTAAAGGTTTATTTTATCGGTAAGCACACCCTATTCGAAGGTATTATGGGACCCATTATGCGTTGGTTAGGAGGCATCCCCCTAAATAGAGAAGCGAGTAAGAATTTTGTAGATGCATCAATTGAGACCTATGCCAACAACGAGAATCTGATTTTCGCAATAGCTCCAGAAGGAACTCGTGCAAGCGTAACACGTTGGAAAACTGGCTTTTATCACATGGCCAAGGGTGCTAACGTACCAATAGCATTGGCCTATTTCGATTACGCCACTCGTACTGGCGGCATTGGAAAAATGCTTAACACCACTGAATCGATGACTGCGGACATGCAAGCCATCGCAGATTATTATCGCCCCATGACTGGAAAAAACCCCAACAACTATAACCCAGACATTATTGGTGCTGATATGGGCACTAAAAAAACCAACTAAAGCTGAACTTTTAACACCACAAATTTTGGGTCGGAGCCTATTTGCTCCACCCGGCCAAACCAACGCTTAAGCTTAGCGTGATAACCTAAATGGCGATTACCCACCACCCACAATTCACCCTCTTTAGTGAGCACCTGCGCCGATTGAGCGAACATTCTCATAGCAACTTGATCGCCAATCACTCTTTCTTGGTGAAAAGGTGGATTACATAAAATCAAGTCTGCTGATTGCGGTTCAATGCCTATTAGGCAATCATTAACCCTAAATTCACACTGGTCAGCAACACCATTGTGTTCTGCGTTTATGGTTGCTGAAGCGACAGACATGTAAGATTCGTCTATCCCTATCACTTGGCATTGGGGCCATTTTTTAGCGGCAGCAATAGCCTGTACGCCATTACCACAGCCTAAATCAATCACCCGCTGGTACGGCCCTTGTGGAAATTTATCTAGTAGCACTTGTGCGCCTGGATCTAACTTGGTGTGGCTAAAAACTCCACTAAAATGCTGTAGCAAAAGCTCTAGAGATGGAACATTCCAGAAGGTTTCCTTAGCCTTTGGGCTTTTGCCTAAAGCTGTTACATGATTGACTGCAAAAATTAAGCGCGACTTTTTACGAGCTAAACTGGTGGTCAGCGTTCCAAGCAAAGATTCCAGTAACTGATATACAGTGTTATCGAGGTACTTGACCATTATTGGAATTATAATCACAGCACCTGGAGCCAGTTGAGGCAACATTCTTTGTATCTGATCGCGCAGCAAAGCATGATTTTTAGGCAATCTCAATATGACAAGATCAAAGGGTCCTTTAGGCGTGTCTTGAGCCTCCACAAACGTAGCACAAGGGAGCCCATTAGCATCAGCATTAAATTGCATCCCCAAGTGCGCAATGTGTGAATCGCTCCACAGCGTTGGCAACCGATCATTTAGACCAGCCAAGGCCTTTGTCACAGCGCAGGTGATAGCACCAAACGTTTCGTTGACCACCAGCACGCTGCAACTGGAATTTAGAACACGCTCAGCTTGCACATACTCTAGCGCCAAAAGGTCGGCCTGATCAAAAGCCTGCAACGTTTCTTTAGCAGAATATGGCACTCTACTAATTGCCAACTCACCTAAAGCGCAAACCATCAATGGTTGTATCATAACAATTGCGGTTATGGTGCTAAACGATTAATGGACCAGACACTTCCTTTTTGCTGATAACGAAAGCGGTCGTGTAAACGGCTGGGGCGACCTTGCCAAAACTCAAACTGTATAGGCTGAAGACAATAACCTACCCAAGGCTCTGGTCTTTGAATTGCAACACCTTGAGTTTGTTCATCAAGCCTAGCCACATTGGCCTCTAGATCTGCAAGTCCCGACACCACTTGGCTTTGAGGAGTGGCAGCAGCACTTAGTTGGCTAGCTCGAGGGCGGCTTGTAAAATAGGCATCCACAGTGGCTTTGGCTACCGAAGAAACTGTGCCTGATATCCGAACTTGCCGTTCTAATGACTGCCAATAAAATAACACCGATGCTTGGGGGTTGCCAGCAATGTCCAGACCTTTGTTACTGCGGCTATCGGAGTACCAAACGACACCATCGTTACTGAAGCTTTTCATAAGCACCATGCGCACACTAGGCATACCAGACGCTGAAACCGTTGCTAACGACATGGAGGTAGCATCCAGAGGGCAAGCTGTTTCTGCGTCACTCATCCAATGAGAAAATTGCTGCCACGGGTCTAAAACTAAGTCTTGGCGACGCAAACCTTGCGCCTCATACTCACGTCGGTAATTTTTATAGTCTTGAGCTGTTAGAGTGTCTTGAGAGGTCATACATCCTACCTGAATACTGTTAATAGAATCTAAGCAGCTATTATATGCTGCTCCAGCCACGGCGGAAACCTTTGTCGATCACACAGATGAAAAAGCTGATAAAAAACACGTAAAAATTG
>CAJXEN010000145.1 GCA_913052465.1 uncultured Oceanospirillaceae bacterium | reverse complement strand
ATCATTATTTTTTAAAATACCTTCCCATGCATAAATTCGAATAAGAAAAGACGTCCATGAGGGTAATATTACTAGCATCAGTAAGGCATTTCGGGTGGCTGGTTCTGCCCTAGCAATAGCATACGCTATGGGGTATGCCACCAGTAAACATATTATTGTAGATATGCCAGCAATACGGATGGAGCTTAAGTAGGCCCGAATATATAGATCATCTGTAAATAGGTAATAGTAATTACCTAAATTGAGATTTAGCGTCCATTGTTGATCAGCCCAGGTCATCAGCTGGGTATAAGGAGGGATGGCGTAAGCCATTTCTGAAAAACTGATTTTAAATACAATCACAAAAGGCACTAAAAAGAACAGTGTCAGCCATACATAAGGTACACCAATGACACTGCGCCGCCCCCAACTCATTGGTAAATTACCACCGCACCAGTGTTTGACCAATGTAGATAAACCGTATCTTTCCAAGTCACTTTTTGCTCGTGGCGGTCATTGTTAGTACCTATAGCCATCACTCGTTTACCACTAGTCAGTTTTACATAATATACTGAGTGCCCACCTAGGTAAGCAATATCCTCCACCACACCCATTAACCAATTTACTAATTGGTCTGGCTGTTGCCGACTCATAGTGATTTTTTCTGGCCTTATGGCCACCCCAAGACTCGCTCCAATAGGCGCATTAATCCCCGCCTCCACTTGAATCGGCACGTTTAAGTCAACACAAGTCAAAAGGCTGTAGTCCTTTTCTAACTGGGTTACTGTGGCATCAAATATATTCACCGAACCAATAAATTCAGCGGTGTGACGACTATTAGGGAATTCGTAAATTTCATTAGGTGTTCCCACCTGCATTATTTCGCCTTCGTGCATTACACTAATGCGGTCTGCCATAGTCATGGCTTCTTCTTGATCGTGGGTCACCATGACACAGGTCACCCCTACCGCTTCGATAATATCCACTACTTCTAGCTGCATTTGACTGCGTAGTTTTTTATCTAATGCACCCATAGGTTCGTCAAGCAATAGTACTTTGGGTTTCTTAGCTAAGCTTCGCGCTAACGCTACACGTTGGCGCTGTCCACCTGATAACTGTTCTGGCCTACGGCTAGCAAAGTCTTGCATGCGAACTAGGCCAAGTAGTTGCGCCACTTTACTAGCTATTTCAGGCTTAGAAAGCCGATTTTTTTCTTGTTGTAGACCAAAAGCAACATTCTGTGCCACGGTCATGTGGGGAAAGAGAGCGTAAGACTGAAACATCATGTTCACAGGTCGCCTATGGGGCGGAACTTCAGAAATGTCTTCACCATCTATAAATATGGCACCAGCTGACGGTGTTTCAAACCCCGCCAGCATGCGTAAAAGTGTTGTTTTGCCACAACCAGATCCACCTAACAGGGCAAATATTTCACCCTTGTTAATACTTAAGTTCACATCTTTAACAGCACTGACGCCACTAAATTGTTTACTTACCTGACGAATTTCCAACATAGGCTGGCTACTCTTAGTCATGGCAAAGGCCTACTGTGAACTACGAATGTCGGTCCATACGCGGTTCATGGTGCGAGTCACTTTTGGCGGCAACACTTCAAAGGTAAACAAATTGTTCTTTGCCTCTGCTGATGGGTAGATACCTGGATGCTCTAATATTTCCTCATCAATAAGTTCAGAAGCTGTGACGTTTGCATTGGCATACCAAACATAGTCAGTAATCTGCGCAATCACTTCTGGACGTAGGATGTAGTCTAAGAACTTGTGGGCATTTTCTACGTTGGCAGAACTAGCAGGAATAGCCAACATATCAAACCACATTGGTGCGCCTTCCTTGGGGATAACATATTCAACAGTTACACCGTTGTCAGCTTCTGTGGCACGATCACCAGCCATTAATATGTCGCCTGACCAACCCACAGCAAAACAAATATCGCCGTTAGCTAAATCATTGATGTAGTTAGACGAATGGAATTTAGTTACGTGTGGACTAACTGCTTTCATTAAGTTGGCAACAGGGCCTTTGTAATCTGCATGATTGTGACTGTTAGGGTCTAAGTTTAGGTAATTAAGAGCCACTGGCAAAATTTCATCAGCAGAGTCTAATAAATTCACACCACAAGAGGCCAACTTGGATATGTTTTCTTCTTTAAATAACATATCCCACGAGTCAACAACCACATCCTCACCCAAGACTGCAGCAACCATGTCTGGGTTATAACCAATACCAGTAGTGCCCCAAAGGTAAGGAATAGCATAAGCATTGTCTGGATCCACGGTACTCAGACGGTCCATTAGGGCGCTGTCTAAATGACTGTAATTGGACAACTTAGACTTGTCTAGGGGTTGAAATACACCAGCCATAATCTGACGTCCCAAGAACGATGAGCTAGGTACCACTAGGTCATAGCCAGAATTACCTGCTAACAATTTAGCTTCAAGCACATCGTTACTGTCAAACACGTCATAGATCACTTTAATGCCTGTTTCAGCTTCAAAGTTGGCTATGTTATCTTCAGCAATATAGTCTGACCAGTTATATAGGTGCAATACTTCATCGGCACAAACCGACCCTGTCAAAAGGCTTGTAGCCAATGCCAAGGAAGTTAGTGAAGTGGTTAGTTTATTAGTTAGCATTATAAAGACTCCGTTATTTTTAGTTTAGTCGCTACTTACTGGATACTTACTGACTATTTGCCTACTAATTGCCTAAATAATGAGGCAAAAGTTAGCCTAGCTTGCACTAGTCGCACTAGGCTTATGAATAACGCTAGCCCTCTACTTGGGCCAACGTCTGATCGAGAGACTTTTTGGTAATCTCAATCAGTTCATCAATTTCTAACTTACTGATAACCAGTGGAGGACACATTATCATACTATCTCC
This sequence comes from uncultured Oceanospirillaceae bacterium, assembly GCA_913052465.1. Taxonomy (GTDB): domain Bacteria; phylum Pseudomonadota; class Gammaproteobacteria; order Pseudomonadales; family Balneatricaceae; genus Njordibacter. Next base: position 2,654 of record CAJXEN010000145.1, on the reverse strand, counting down.
TACCGCCCGCATAACTAAGCCGTTAGCCAAAGCATAATCACGACAAATGCCACCAATACCGATATCTTTGGGATAATTGGTGTGGCTAGCTTTATCTTTAACTAGCTCTATAGCCCCCATTAAACCTATACCACGCACTTGACCTACCAAAGGATGATCTAATAGTTCTGCTAAGCGTTGTTGCAGGTAGGGTCCAGTTTCATTTCGAACATTCTCAACCAGACCCTCGTTTTCGATAATGCTGACATTAGCTGAGGCTACCGCTGCCGCGACAGGATGGCCAGAGTAGGTATAACCATGGGCAAATTCACCCCCTTCAATCACTACCTTAGCTACTTTGTCGCTAATCAGTACGCCACCGATTGGCATATAACCAGAAGATAGGCCTTTAGCAATCGTTATCAGGTCGGCTTTAATACCCAGCGTTTCAGAGGCAAACCAGTTACCTGTGCGGCCAAAACCAGTAATCACTTCGTCAGCAATAAGTAATATATCGTATTTTTTACATAGCCGTTGAATTTCTGGCCAGTAAGTCGCTGGTGGCACAATAACGGCACCTGCTCCCTGCACAGGTTCACCAATAAAGGCGCCCACATTGTCTGCACCACACTCAAGGATTTTGGTTTCTAATGCTTGAGCCGCACGTAAACCGAACTCGTCTTCAGTTTCACCAACCAACGCTTCGTGATACCAGTGCGGCTGCATAATGTGCTTAATACCATCGATGATGCCTCCTTGGTCGTGCATACCTTTCATACCACCCAAACTCATGGAGGCCATAGTGCTACCGTGATATGCATTGTGCCTAGAGATGATGATACGCTTACTAGCTTGCCAATAGTGGCGCACCAAACGCACATTTGTGTCGTTAGATTCAGAACCAGAACCTGTGAAAAATACATGACTGATGTGTTCTGGTGCTAATTTTTTGAGCTGGGCGGCTAGCTTAATAACAGGTGGGTGGGCAGTACCAAAAAAACTATTGTAATAGGGTAGTTCACGCATCTGCTGGGCAGCTACATCAGCCAACTCATCACGCCCGTAACCTACATTTACACACCAAAGGCCGGCCATGCCATCTAACACTTTACCACCGTCAGAATCGTATATGTAACAGCCATCCGCTCGGGTGATGATACGTGTGCCTTTTTCATGCATGGCTTTTGAATCAGTAAACGGGTGCATGTAATGCTGTTTGTCCAGCTCTTGCAGGGCTTTTGTGTCGTGTTGTTTTGCGTTCATTTTATTAACTTCCTATTACACACTAGATAGCAGGTATTCACGTTCCCATGAACTGATGACCTGCATAAAATTATCATTTTCTTTTTCCTTCACAGCCAAATACGCTTTCACAAATCGGTCACCAAATATTTCTCGTAATGGCTCGCATCGGTCCAACTGAATAAGGGCTTCGGTAAGGCTACGAGGAAGCTCTCTGGTACCTTTGTCATAGGCACTTCCTTCTACTGGGGTACTGGGCTCCAACTGTTCTTTCATGCCTAAATAACCACAAGCTAGGGTTGCCGCCATCGCCAAATATGGGTTTGCGTCAGCACCACCTACACGGTTCTCAACCCGAATGTTAGGGCCTGTAGTTTCTGGTACTCGTAAACCCACCGTGCGGTTATCAAAGCCCCAATGCATGTTCACAGGCGCTGATTCATCTTTCAGAAAACGTCGATATGAATTAACGTTAGGGGCAAATAAAGCGGTCACTGCTTTGGTATATTTTTGTAAGCCACCAATATAATGCCTGAGGGATTCACTAATACCACCGTCTTCACCAACAAAGATATTATTACCTTTTGCATCCAGCATACTTTGGTGAATGTGCATGGAGCTGCCAGGTTGATTTTGTAACGGCTTAGCCATAAAGGTAGCTGACAAGTTGTGCTTAAATGCAGCTTCACGCAAGGTGCGCTTAAACAAAAATACTTGATCGGCTAGAGATAGGGCTTCACCGTGGCGGAAGTTGATTTCCATCTGCCCCAATCCTTCTTCGTGAATCAGGGTCTCGACATCGAGGTTCTGCGCTTCACAATAAGCATAAACGTCCTCAAATAACGGATCAAATTCATTCACAGCGTCGATACTGTATGATTGGCGGCCAGTTTCAGCACGGCCTGTTCGACCTATAGGTGCCTCTAATGCAGAATCTGGATTAAGGCTCTTTTGGGTCAGATAAAATTCGGCTTCTGGGGCCACAATGGGGGTAAGACCCATGTCTTCATATAATTTAAGCACCTTTCGCAATATTGTTCGTGGTGCCAAATCAACCAGTTGTCCTTTACTATCATAACAATCGTGGATAATCTGCGCCGTGGGTTCACTGGCCCACGGCAATAGATGAGCGGCATTAGGGTCTGGCTTTAGATAGACATCAATCTCAGCGGGATCGATCATACTGTAGTCGTCTAGATAGTCCCCTGTGACTGTAGCAACCAGCACACCTTCAGGTAACCGGATGCCTGCGTCATCACAAAACTTAGACGCTGGCATAATCTTACCCCGTGCAATACCTGTAAGGTCACTAACAATACATTCAACCTCAGTTATCTTGTGTTCTTTTAGCCATGCTTTTAGGCCGTTGAAATTAGTCATAAATCACCTAATACCTCGACTTTGTGAGCGCCCACAACAGGCGGCCGCAAAGG
>CAJXEN010000144.1 GCA_913052465.1 uncultured Oceanospirillaceae bacterium | reverse complement strand
TTATCAAGTGCGTAAACAAAAAGGCTTAGTCACCAAAAAGAAACAAAAGTCTGTATTCCAGCAGCACGAAGAAGAAGGCTAACTTGATACAATATATCAGTTCCTACATTGCCAATGTGCTTCCAGACCAAGGTTGGAACCTGCTGGCTTTGGCATGGTTTGTGATTTCGGTACGTGGTTACCAGGCTTATGCTATAAGGGCCTCTAAAAATAAAGATTCCTTGGCTGGCGTGCTGCATGCTTACCGACAGCGGTGGATGACGCGTATGATTGCGCGAGAAATGCGCATGGCAGACATTGGTGCTGTAGCAAACTTAGAGCGTTATGTCACTTTACTTGCATCCTCTAGTTTGTTGATATTAGCAGGTCTAGTTACATTGATTGGCCGCACCGATGATGTTGTACACATTGTCCACGATATCCCTTTATTACCGCCGCAATCGTCTTTGGAATGGCAGTTTAAGTTGTTCTTTCTCACGTTAATGTTTGTGTATGCCTTTTTTAAGTTTACTTGGAGCCTTAGGCAGTACGGTTTTGCATCAGTAATGATTTCTAGTGCGCCAGTGGTATTAGGTGACATATCTGAGCACAAGGACCTAATGGATCATGTTAATCGTTCTGCCAAAATCTTATCCATGGCGGCTAATAATTTTAACTTTGGGTTACGTGCTTATTATTACAGCCTTGCGGTTCTAACCTGGTCTTTGCATCCACTGGTATTTATGGCCAGCACTAGCGTAGTGGTTTACATCCTCTACACTCGAGAGTTTAACTCTAGTTCGCTTGCCGAACTCAAGGGTTCTAATGACTCAAAAAATCGAAAAACATTAGTTGACTATCACCTCATTTAGCATCGTAAACTATCTTTAAAGGTTTCATGGATACTAGTACTCGTATCGATCAAACTCATAACTTTTTGCAGCTGTTACCACACTGAAAATAACCAGGCATAAAGGTTATAACAGCTTCCAATAGCCAACTCGAACCCAATCGTTCCAGTATTACATTGGGGGTGTTATTGCTAGTTTTATGGAAGTGGTCGCCGCATTAGCTAGCCACAACCCAACGCTACCTATAATTATTAATTTCTTCATAAATTATATTTGGGCTGCCTCTGTAAACCTACTTATGCTCGGTTTAGCACAGTATGCAAGGTAAACGTATTGCCAACGTTACTGTTCTGGCGTGGCAAACCAATGAACCTGAACCTCTAGCAGCAGCTAGAACACACCTTTTGTGAGGTGAACAGGTATAAAGCAGCTAATGTGGCTTGAAATTATTCAAGCCACCCCCATCATTGTTCCCGTAACCATTTTACTAGCGCTACTTGCGCCGCCCATGATTTACGGAGAAAATACGCCCAATGAGTACTGAAACTAAGACTGAGAGCAAGACTGAGAGTAAGGCTGAGACTTTAGGTTTTCAAACAGAAGTTAAGCAACTTTTGCACCTAATGATACATTCCTTGTACAGTAACAAGGAAATCTTCCTGCGTGAACTTATCTCTAACGCATCTGATGCTGCAGACAAAATGCGCTTTGCCGCGGTGTCTGATGGTAGCCTCTATGGTGATGATAGTGACCTTGCTATCCATATCAAATTCGATAAAGAAGCCAATACGCTAAGTATTAGTGATAATGGCATTGGTATGAACCGTGCTGATGTGATCGACCATTTGGGAACTATTGCTAAGTCTGGCACTTCTGAGTTTTTACAAAACTTAACTGGTGATCAACAAAAAGATTCGCAACTTATTGGCCAGTTTGGTGTTGGTTTTTACTCCTCTTTCATCGTTGCTAATGAAGTAGAAGTAATTACCCGTAAAGCTGGGTCAGAAACTTCTGAAGGCGTATTATGGCGCTCAAAAGGTGAAGGCGAGTTTGATATTTCCCAAGTTGAAAAGTTGGGTCGTGGTACCGAAATTATTTTGCACCTTAAAGCAGATGAAAATGAATTTGCAGACGGCTTTCGCCTACGCAGCTTAGTACGTAAATACTCCGACCACATCTCTATCCCTGTCATCATGATGAAAGAGCATTATGGCGAAGATGCAGATAAGCAAGAACCAGAAGAAGAAACTGTAAACTCAGCCACAGCACTTTGGACTAAGTCTCGTTCAGAAGTGACCGATGAGCAATACCACGAGTTTTACAAGCATGTATCTCATGATTTCCAACAACCTTTGTCTTGGGCCCATAACAAGGTTGAGGGTAAGCTTGAATATACCAGCTTACTATTCATTCCAGCCAAAGCGCCAATGGATATGTATCAGCGTGAAGCGACCCGTGGTTTAAAGCTATACGTACAGCGTGTTTTCATCATGGATGAAGCTGAGCAGTTCTTACCGATGTACTTACGCTTTATTAAAGGCGTAGTAGACAGCAACGATTTGTCGCTCAACGTTTCTCGTGAAATCTTACAAAAAGACCCTGTAATTGACTCAATGCGCTCGGCATTAACTAAGCGCGTGCTTGATGTGCTTCAAAAAATGGCCAAGAAAGAGCCTGAACAATATGCTACGTTCTGGAAAGAATTTGGCCAGGTGATGAAAGAAGGCCCTGCAGAAGACCACAACAACAAAGAAAAAATTGCAAACTTGTTGCGTTTCTCTTCCAGCACAGACGACAAAGTGGATCAAACCCACAGTTTGGCGCAATACAAGAGTCGTATGCAAGAGGGCCAGGACAAGATCTATTATGTAGTTGCAGATAATCACAACACGGCTAAGAATAGCCCACACCTTGAGATCTTTCGTAAAAAAGGCATCGAAGTACTGTTGTTGTCTGAACGTGTTGATGAGTGGTTGATGTCACACATGATGGACTTTGATGGCACCCAGCTACAAGATGTGGCTAAAGGTGCGTTAGATCTTGGTGAAGTAGAAGACGAAGCAGAAAAGCAAGTGCAAGAAGAGCAAGCTAAGCAATACCAAGGTTTGGTTGAACGTGTGCAAGGTGTACTTGAAGGCCAGGTAGAAGACGTACGCATTACCCATCGTTTAACTGATTCTCCAGCCTGTTTAGTGGTTGGTGAAGATGATATGGGCCTACAAATGCGACGTATTATGGAAGCTGCTGGCCAAGCCATGCCTTCTACTAAACCAACGTTTGAACTCAATCCAGAGCATCCATTAGTTGCCAAGCTTAACGACGAAACTGATGAAGACCGCTTTAGTGAGCTGACGCGCGTGTTGTTTGATCAAGCTCAATTGGCTGAAGGTGGGCAGCTAGAGGATCCAGCTGCTTATGTTTCACGCCTTAATAAGCTGCTATTGGAACTGAGCGCATAACCTTTTAGTTGACTAAGCTCCAAACCATAAAAAGCCCTCAACTACAATTCTAGCTGGGGGCTTTTTTGTGCCTGTCACTACTAGATTTAAACTAGGGAAACATGTTCTTTAAATTATGAGCAGTAAAGTTCACGTAGCGTTTTAATAACTTTAGACGCTCGAATGTCCGAAAGTGAATAAAAAATAGTTTGTGATTCTCGACGAGTCTTAACCAAACCATCTTTACGCAATACCGCTAAATGCTGAGACAAGGCAGACTGGCTCAAGTCTAAGTAGTCATTTAAATCAGTAACAGAAAGTTCTTTACCTTCTAGGTTATATAAAATAAGTATGCGACTTTCGTTAGCAATGGCCTTTAGCATGGCAGCAGCTATTTTGGCTTTAGCTTTTAAATCGGATTCAGCTTCAAAGGCTTTTTGGTTAAGGTGGGTCATAAGGCAATTTTCTCCGCACTTATATTAGTGCTTTTGAGTCAAAGGTTAAAGAATTACTACTAATTGCATACTAATACAAAATAGCATTAAAATCAGCAACAAAGTACATAGGAAGATCATTATAATCAAAAAGAATATGAATATGAATTAAAATTGTTATACGACTTTAATCTATCGCTAACTCCACAAAAATTGGGCAATGGTCTGAAGGTTTTTCCATGCCACGTATCACATAATCAACATCTGCTGTTTTACAGCAATCAAGTAAACTGTTGGTTAATAGAATTTGGTCAATACGAAGCCCTCGTTTTGGTTCACGTTCAAAGCCTCTGCTGCGATAATCAAACCAAGAGTAATCCTCCACCTGAGGATGTAATTGACGATAACTGTCGGTGAGCCCAAATTGACGCAAATCACTTAACCATTGACGCTCTATTGGCTGAAAGCTAGCCTTACCCGATTTGAGCCAGCGCTTCCGGTTGTCATCACCAATTCCTATGTCTAAGTCTTGCGCAGCAACATTAATATCACCCATTACCACCAAATGTTCTGTGTTCTTGTACTGGGTGTTGAGCAGGTGGGTAAGGCCAGAATAAAAGTCTCTCTTAGCAGGAAATTTACTCTCGTGCGCAATGTTTTCGCCTTGAGGAAAATAGCCATTAAATACAGTCATAGTGTCCCCACTAGGTAACTGCAAAACTGCGCCTACTAGGCGCCGCTGAGAATCTTCAGTATCTCCAGGTAGCCCTTTAATCGCCTTCAGAATAGGTAGGTTAGTCATTAAAGCCACACCATAATGACCTTTTTGACCATGAAAAATCGTTTCGTAACCTAGTCGTTTCGTCTCTTCTATAGGAAATTCCTGGTCCTGAACTTTGGTTTCTTGCAGGCCAATAACAGCAGGCTGATATTGACCTACGATGGCTTCCAGGTGTGGGAGGCGGGCACGGATACTATTGATGTTAAAGGAGACGAGGAACATTAATTTTAACTCGATTAAAGTGATGTAAAACCAACAATGACGTTGGAAGGCTGATAGACTTTGTACTATTGTAATGGAAATAGTGATCGGTTTGAACGGTCGTACTTTTGAATCTTTCTGTTTTCATTTATTTGCGTTAGTTTACTTCGAACATATAACTCGGCTATAGAGATTTGTCCTTATGAAATTTGATTTTGATGTATTTGTTATTGGTGCAGGTTCAGGCGGTGTGAGAGCTGCACGCATGGCAGCAGGGCAGGGTGCAAAGGTTGCTATTGCTGACGACAAAGCATTGGGAGGTACGTGTGTAAATGTAGGCTGTGTGCCTAAAAAACTCTACACTTACGCCAGCCATTTTAGCCATGATTTCGAAAATGCCAAGGGTTTTGGTTGGAGCCTATCCTCAGCAACATTCGACTGGCCGACGTTGGTGGCTAATAAAAAAGCTGAAATTAGTCGCCTCAATGGTATTTACGCTAAACTTTTGGACAATTCAGGTGCCCAGATCATTCGTGGTTACGCCATCCTCAAAGATGCAAACACTGTTACTGTTGATGGCACTGATTACACCGCCGAACGCATTGTCATTGCTACTGGGGGTACCCCAAACATTCCAGATGTCGACTACGCCCACTTATTAATTAGTTCAGATGAAATATTTGATCTGTTAGAGTTCCCAAAACGGCTATTAGTGGTTGGTGCTGGTTACATTGCTCTTGAGTTTGCTTGTATTTTTCAGGGTTTAGGCAGCCAAGTACAGGTGTCATACCGTGGTGATCTTATTATGCGCAGCTTTGATGATGATGTGAGACGTTTTGTTGATCAAGAAATGCGTAAACAGGGCATCGAAATGAA
>CAJXEN010000143.1 GCA_913052465.1 uncultured Oceanospirillaceae bacterium | reverse complement strand
AGCGGCCTTTTTTGGCACTAGAGGCCCCAGAAAATGCACCTTTTTCATGGCCAAATAATTCACTCTCGAGCAATTCTGAGGGAATTGCTCCACAGTTCACTGGAACGTATGAAAAGTCACAGCGGCTAGACTCCTGGTGTAGGGCTTTAGCCACCAGTTCTTTGCCAGTGCCCGATTCACCGAGAATTAAAACAGAAGCGTTAGACTGGGCAACCTGTTGAATAAGCAGTTTAACCTGCTGCATAGGGGCTGAATTGCCTAACAATAATGAATCGGTAATTGACATGGATCTATCCTTAGATGCTATAACCGTCAAAATACCGACATATTCAATTTAGTGCAAGTAAAACACTCAATTAGTTTGTAACCAATTTAATCAGTGGCTAATTGACATTTTGCATATAGTGCATATTTAAAGGAATTTTCTCCCAAGATTCACGAATGTCTTTTAGCATAGTCTGAATATTTTGAACCGTATCTGCATCATTTTTAAAGCTGGCTCTAAATAGTTCTTTTGCCATATAAGAATATAAGGAATATAAGTTGTTTGCTAAGTCTCCACCCGTCTCCATGTCTAAACATTCACGCATACCATTAATAATACTAATAGAACGAGTGCTTTGTTTACTCCGCAATTCAAAATTATTGTTTTGAATAGCACCAATAGTAATGCTCATCGCTTCAATTGCACCATCAAATAGCATCAACATCAGCTGATGTGGTGACGCATAAGTAGTTTGTGTATCATTTTTAATTTGGCCGTAGTGCGCCAAGGCTGAGATAGCATTCATAAAGTGTTCCTTCATTACTGTGGATTACACTTTACCTATCGGCAGAAAACACGCAAACATTAACGACATAGTCGTTATTTTTAGTGAGCCTTACTCGAACTGATCTGGTGCATTTCAGACGGGATAAGAGACCAGCTTTCTCTAACGGTCTTAAGTAACAATTGAACCTCTTTAATGGCTTCCAAATCAGATGTAAGGTTGGCCTGAAAAAGTTTTTCAACCATGTACTCATACAAGTCATGGAGATTACTTGGTAGCTCCCCTTGACCCATATCTAGACAATCTTTTAAACCATTGATGACAGCAATGGACTTACTGATCATCTTACCTTTTAACTCGTAATCTGAACGCACTATGGCCTGCAGCGCAATACCACTAAAAGAGATGGCTCCATCAAATAGCATCAATGTTTTTTCATGAGCAGAAGCAAACTCTGCCTGCGCGTCATGTTTCACATTGCCATATTGTTGCAAGGGAGATCGTCTAAACATTATTTAAAATCATCATTTAATAAGGAGATCAAAACATTATCGTTTAATTTCAATACAAGTACATTAACATTAAACCAATTAATTGTTATCTGATGTAAATGGCAAATTCTCTAATTGAGATTCCAGATATTCCTGTGTGGATTTCATTTCAGCCATTATTTTATTCATGGTACTAAATTGCTTAGTGTACCTCGCCTCAATAGATGCCATTTTCGTATCCAGCGTCTTTTGGTCGCTAATTAGCCCTGATGATGTTTTGGCGTAGCTGGTCTCTCGGAGCTTAACAACACCATCGTATGCGAGGTAGGCAGCAATTTGCTTTACTAGGTCTCCAGCAATACCCCTATCGGCAGTGCTAGATGTGATTTGATCATCTGTATTGGCGCTAAACATTTTAGTGATGTCGTCATAATAATTGGTCAACGCCGTACTTAACGTTGCTTGATTCACTGAGAAGGTTCCAGTCTTCCCAAGCGAGATACCGATTTCCATCATGTTGTCCTTGGTATTGCCTGGTGTTGTGCTATCAGCGGTCAAAAAACTACGCATCTTACTTCTAATGGCCTTCACCTCAGCATCAGTTTTTAGGCTACCCACATCCGTAGTTTTAGAGCCCGGTGCAGTAAGGTCTTTTATCACACCTTCAAACGTATTGTAGGCATCTACTAAGTTTGTAATAGCTGTTTTGGCTAAGGTTATATCCCGTCCTACTGATAACACTATAGCACTCGCTGAAACCTCCATAAGATCAAGCTTAAGCCCAGGTACCACGGCGTCTATTTGGTTAGTTGCATTAGAAATAGCAAGTCCGTTGACGTTGAGTATAGCATTTTGCGCCGCTTGTATTTTATTGCCATCGCTTCCAGCTGTAGTGTCTGCTGTTGTTAGGGTAAGGGCATTAGAGCTAGAGCCATCGGTTGTACCGCCAATGGTGCCTTTGGTCATCTGGGTATCGCTACCAACGTCATTGGTGATCGTGAACGCCACATTACTGCCAGCGACTGCAGCAGCTGTGATTCCAGATGCAGCATTGACCTTAGCGGCAAGCAGGACAATTGTATTAGCTGGGCTCGAAGAAAAGGCCTGTGTGTATTCAATGCCTTCATGTGTAAAGGTTACACTACCTCCAACTGCTACTCCCGCAGCAAGTGTGTATGTGTCTACTTCCCGTGTGTTTGTGGTCTGCAAACCAAACACCGAATCTGTAATCGTCAGCGCATTATCACTGCCTTGAGGGCCTTCAACCACAATCCGGTAATTACCAGAACCGGTTTCAACGATGCGCGCTGAGACATCAGCAGTGAGGTTATTGATGCCCACTACGAGATCTTCCAAGGACGTGCTACCACCTGCTAAGGTAATTGTTTCAGCCGCAGCTGAACCCACTTGGATGACAACCGTTGCCGCTGATGTACCATTTTGGTCCACCGTCGAAGCACCAATCCCTGCGGTAGTATCTGCAGTTGTAATAGAGAGCGCTGTGGTTCCATCGCTTGTTCCACCAATAACGCCTTTGGTCATCTGTGTATCACTTCCAGTATCGTTGGTAATCTTAAAGGTTGTGCTGTTAACGGCAACTGCAGTCACTGTTGACCCAGCAGAACCGGCATTTATGGCGGCTACCAGTCCGTCAATTGTTTTTGCGGAGTCAGTAAGAAAGGCCTGGGAGTAAGCAAGGCCGCCATAGGTGAATGACACAATCCCACTGGCGTTAACAGCGGAATTAAGAGTATAGGTGTCTACTTCCAGCGCTTCTGCAACACTGTCAGACTGGTAAACATCGTTCTGCGCCAATTGACTCACAGTGACCTTGTAAGTGCCCGGCATCGCTGTGCTGGAATTTAACTGGGCGTTAATCAGGGTGGGGGCCGAATTTGACAAGCTAGAGAAGTTAAAGTCCCGCTTATCATCTACAGCTTTGAATGCCGTTTGTAGCGTGGTAAGAGAAGATTTAAGTGAGGCCATGCCCGAGACACTGGCCTCAACATCTTTAGTCTTACGGTCAATAGTGGATTGCTTACCAGCTTTTTCTGCATCAACTAGAGCGGTGACTATAGCTTTAGTGTCAAAGCCTGCGCCAACACCCATAGCATTTAGATAATCAGTTGCCATAATCTCTTTCTTCCCTGACCCCATTTGCCACAAGGCCATAAGCGGCAAGTGTTTGCCGGTTTATAGAAATTTCTGTTCGTATTTTATTTATAGCAAAAATCGTGCCACTTAGTAGGTATCAATATGACTCAATGAATTCAAAAGCAAAAAAAACAGCGCCCTGTTAGGTGGCACTGTTTTTTGACTTTTCCAACATATTTCTCTTGATCAAGTCCTTTTGTTAAATATTAGTCCCATCATCTGGTCAATATTCTGCATTGCTTTAAGTGCTTCAACACTAGGCATTTGCCTTATAAGTTCACCTGTGCTTTTATTAGTGACTCTTACAACATCCTTACCCGTTTTTGGGTCAGTACTAAATAGAACGGCTTGGTTACGCGAAACCATGGCTTCGTTTAACTCTGCTATTTTAGTCTCAAGCTCCTTTGATGAAATGATCGGTTCACGATTAATATTCACCTTTGGGGCTTCAGGTACTGGCTTAGGTTGATGCTTTATTACAGCTTCTGTCTGCGCAACTGATCGGCTTGGACCGGTCTGAGTATTAACTGTCTGAGGGGCAACCTGGGGATGTGCAATATTTGCATCAATCGCCATAACAACCTCCTATCTGGTTAATTAACCTCATTAAGGGGTTAGAGCTAGCTCCAACCCCTAATCTAGATTAACGCTACTTTAACAAAGATAAAACACCTTGGCCAGAAGCATTAGCTTGCGCTAGCATTGCAGTACCAGCTTGCTGAAGCACCTGAGCCTTAGCGAGGTTAGCTGATTCTACCGCAAAGTCTGTATCTTCAATACGAGATTTTGCAGCTGACTGGTTTTCCACCCGATTCATCAAGTTCGACACAGTGTGATCTAACCGATTGGCTACCGCACCTAACGAACTTCGAAAAGAATCTACGTCTTTTATTGAGGAATCAATTTTACTCATTGCTGCGGTGGCTCCAGAGGCTGTCAAAATGGAGGAATTAGTACCATGAGAAGACGCTGTTAATAGCAAACCCGAAGTAAATGGTGTTCCTTTTATAGCACTCGTTAACGTAAGGTTAGTCGACGCGGTAGAGGTTGCTATAAGGAGTGTAGTACCGTCGTTAATTTGATTTGCCAATGCTTGCGTTGTTTTCGTAGCTGATTCAAAAAACGCTTGTGTGTAAGCTGTTCCATTTACAGTGACCGATAATTCCTGATTGGCTGCGGGCGCGTCCAGTGTATGAACACCTATCTGAGCCGTAGCCGCTGCGTTAGCCGCGGTTTCAGCATAGGCCGCAGTGGAAACAATTGCTGAACTATCGTTAATTAGTTTCATGCCCGAGGATGTAAAGCCCTCACCATTTGTAACACTGGTCAATGTCAGAACAGTACCAGAACTACTGTCTGCAGCAGTTATATGTTCCTCGCCGGCCGTAATTTGTGCCGCCAATAGATCCATAGTTATTGTGGCGTCGGTAACGAATTTTTGTCTATAGGTCGTTCCACTAACGTCCATCTCTAGTGATTCAGCAGCATCTGGGACACCAACAATCGTGAAAGTAGCTACTTGTTTTGCAGCCGCTCCATTATCTGTGGTGTTAGTCATATCCGCTAGCTCAGTAACAGCCGACCCAGTGTCAAAAATATCCAGATCAGAGGCCTTCATAGATTGGAAGGTCACTTTGACGACGTCTGTTACACCATCTCCAACCTGAAAACTCACTTCTTGTCCAGTATTCAGCATATTCGTACCGTTGAAATCCGTCTCCGTGGCAATCGAGGTGATGGCAGCTGCCAAAGCCTGGAACTCAGCGTCTAGGGCAACTCGGTCAGAAGCAGAATAACTGCCACTGCTGGCTTGAGTTGCAAGTTCTTTCATGCGATTTAGCATGGAACTTGTTTCTTCCAATGCGCCTTCCGCAGTTTGTAACATTGAGATGCCATCGTTAGCATTTCGAATGCCTTGATTCATTGAAGAGATTTTAGATTCCAAAGAATGAGAGATTGCTAGACCTGCTGAGTCATCCATGGCTGAGTTAATTCGCTTGCCAGATGCCAAACGCTCCATCGATGTTTCCATTGATTGGCGTGAGGTTTCTAAATGACGTTGCGCGGTGAGGGATGATACGTTTGTTCCAATTACCATACTCATAATAAATACTCCTAAAGTAAATAAACCGACCCTATTTCTATACGATTTCCGAGCTG
>CAJXEN010000142.1 GCA_913052465.1 uncultured Oceanospirillaceae bacterium | reverse complement strand
CTAAGCCTCACCTCTAAACCACACTTTTAAGTATTTCTAAAAGATATTCATATTCAGTCACATAATGCATTGGTTAACCAACTATCGATTAGATCGCGAAATTACTTTGAGTTTCTAGTGTTTTATCACGTCTAATTTTATAGAGTAGCATCAGTATTATAAAAGATTCTGCTCACCAAAAATAACGAAACAATGATAATTGACACCAAAACAGTTGAATAAAATCACTCGAATGTAATTAGAACCAACAATCTGGCCAAAAAAATAAAAAATAAATCCAAATACTTACCCACAGCTTATACAGGTTATATGTCGACACATGGACGGTTTAAAATAACCAGAATAATTTGGCAAAGGTGTTTGAGGTGGACCTTAATAAAAGTTATCCACACTATCCACAAAGATATTCACAAAACGTTAGCCTTTGAACAAATACCCTAGGACGAGAACCCATTTTTCGCTTAAAACCTGTGAATAAGCTGCAATTCTAAAGGTAACTAATCTGGGGACAACTTACAGCTGTGTATAAGTACCCTAGTTGTGCACATACCATACCCAACCTTTGTAACCTAGATTCAAGCCCAATTAACAGGTTTATCATCAGTTCTACTCATTGTTTTTAATAAGTTTTATTAACTTATACATAAAAAAAGGGGTGCTTAGTAATAACAACAATAACAATATAAAATAAATATACTTTTTAAAATAAATATAACTAACTAGGTGTCAGCATAAAACAAATTTTTGACGTTTTCTTAACCGCATTAAAAACGCTATACTAACTCCGTCGCAGTTGAATTGAATTTAGTAAGGAATAGCTCGTGGATTTTACCTCACGTTTTGATGTTATTGTTATTGGTGGTGGACACGCTGGCACAGAAGCAGCTTTAGCGAGTGCCCGTTTAGGAGCTAAAACGATTCTACTGACACAGAACATGGACACTCTAGGCCAAATGTCTTGCAACCCAGCCATTGGTGGAATTGGTAAAAGCCACCTAGTGCGTGAGATCGATGCATTTGATGGTGCCATGGCGAGGGCTACAGACTTAGCAGGAATTCAATTTCGTGTACTAAATTCGCGCAAAGGACCAGCAGTCAGAGCAACACGCGCTCAGGCAGACCGTAGCCTGTACCGAACTGCCATTCGTCAAACCTTAGAAAACCAAGAAAATCTCTATATTTTTCAACAGTCAGTTGATGATCTCATCATAGAAAAAGATCAAGTGATTGGTGCTAAAACCAATATGGGGTTAAATTTCTACGCCCAGCAAGTCATCATGACAACAGGCACTTTTCTTGGTGGTATTGTTCATATCGGTATGCAGCAAAGCCAAGGGGGCAGAGCCGGTGATGCGCCAGCCAATGCACTAGCAAGACGTCTAAGAGAACGACCGTTTCGTATAGAGCGCTTAAAAACGGGCACACCGCCTCGTATAGATCGACGCACAGTAGATTTTAGTGTCATGCAGGAACAGCCAGGAGATAGCCCAAGACCAGTGATGTCTATGCTTGGTAACGCCAATGATCATCCACACCAAGTGCCGTGTCACATTACTCATACCAATATCAATACTCAAAACATAATTCGTGATAGTTTACATCGTTCACCATTGTATGCAGGGGTAATAGAGGGCGTCGGGCCGCGTTATTGTCCATCAATAGAAGACAAAATTACGCGTTTTGCAGACAAAGACAGTCATCAAATATTCGTCGAGCCTGAAGGACTCAATAGTATTGAACTTTACCCTAATGGTATTTCTACTAGTCTACCTTTTGACGTTCAGTTAAATTTTGTAAGATCGATTAAAGGATTTGAACAGGCCCATATTATTAGACCAGGTTACGCAATCGAGTACGACTATTTTAATCCACAGGACCTGAAAGCCACTCTAGAAACAAAATTAATTAGTGGATTATATTTTGCAGGCCAAATTAACGGTACAACTGGATATGAGGAAGCAGGCGCCCAGGGTTTATTGGCAGGAGTTAATGCAGGCCTTAAAGCCCTAGGTAAAGAGAGCTGGACAGCTCGTCGTGACCAAGCTTATCTTGGGGTGATGGTAGACGACTTGGTAACTAACGGCACACAAGAACCGTACCGCATGTTTACTAGCCGCGCAGAATACCGACTATTGCTAAGAGAAGATAATGCTGACCAACGCTTAACTGAAATTGCTTATAAACTTGGCTGCGTGGGTGAACAACGGTGGCGGGCATTTAACGAAAAATGCGAATCTATTGCCCAACAAAAAAAGATCATGAGAGAAACAAAGATAACTTTGCATAACGAATTGGGACAGCAATTGGAATCTTTGTTAGATCAAACACTAAGTAAAGACACTAATTTATTAGACATACTTAAACGCCCTGAGTTAACTTACGAAAAGCTACACCAAGTAGCAAAATTGCCTGAAGTAGACAAAACAGTAGGTGAACAGATAGAAATTGATATTAAGTACGCCGGTTATATAGATCGTCAAAAAGAAGACGTTGAACGTCTTAAGCGCAGCGAATCTACCGTAATACCAGTTGACTTTAATTACCAAGCTGTTCATGGACTGTCCAACGAAGCAACGTCAAAACTAGAACAAATCAGGCCACCAAACTTGGGCATGGCTAGTCGAATTCAAGGGGTGACGCCTGTAGCGCTCTCTTTGTTGTTAATATATTTGAAGAAACATAAAACGAAAGCAACAGTTGATTTGGCATTACACTGATGACACTACCAACTCAAGCATTAGTACAAGATACCACCCAAACTCAATGGCGCAAGCTGATTGATAAGGGTAGTAGGTTGCTTTCGATCACCTTAACGACTGATCAACTGGAGTTGCTGGTTAGTTATGTTGAACAACTCGTTAAATGGAATAAAGCCTATAACTTGACAGCTATTCGTGATCCCTTGCAGATGATAAAGTTACATGTGTTTGATAGCTTGGCCATTGTTGAGTCTCTATCTAGGCTAAATGGACGTCGTATTATTGACGTTGGCACAGGTGCAGGTTTGCCAGGAATGGTTTTAGCGATTATCTGGCCCCATAAATCCATTCACCTACTCGATACAAATGGCAAAAAAACACGTTTTCTTACGCACTTTAAATACCTACATCAACTTAATAATGTCGAAATAATAAACCAACGTTGTGAAAATTATGTGCCAGACGTAAGCTACAACATTGTATTGTCTAGGGCTTTTTCATCGATTACAGATATGCTAACCGGGTGCCACCAGTTGGTCTGCGATGATGGCGTTTTTGTTGCTATGAAAGGGACTTATCCACAACAAGAATTAGATGCTATGCCAAAAATTTATAGACTGATAAACTGTGATGCCTTGCAGGTACCGGGTGTTAACGCACAGCGACACCTGTTAACTATTAAAAAGCGATTAGCGTAGGTTACTTGTGAGTAGAGTTATTGCAGTAACTAATCAAAAAGGTGGTGTTGGTAAAACCACTACTTGTGTTAATTTAGCGGCGTCGCTGGTAGCGGTTAAAAAACGGGTATTAGTCATTGATTTAGACCCCCAAGGTAACGCTACCATGGGTAGCGGCATTGACAAAAATAATTTACGTTATTCTGTGTTGGACGTCCTTACTCAAAGGGTAGATATCAACCAAGTATTGCAGAGAAACACCCCAGCTGGGTATGACCTGCTGCCTTCAAACGGTGATTTAACCGCTGCCGAGGTTGAACTGCTTCAAGTACAACAAAAAGAAGCTAGACTTCGCCTCGCACTGAGTCAATTACAACATCAGTATGACTTCGTACTAATCGATTGCCCACCCTCTTTAAACATGCTCACTGTTAACGCCTTAGCCTGCGCTAATAGTGTACTAGTGCCCATGCAGTGTGAGTATTACGCATTGGAGGGTATAAGTGCGCTACTTAACACGGTAAAGCTTATTAAAAATAACCTAAACCCAAAATTAGTTATCGAAGGCATACTACGCACTATGTATGACCCCCGAAACAGCCTAACCAATGATGTTTCACATCAACTTATCAACCACTTTGGCGATTTAGTATACCGCACAGTAATTCCTCGCAATGTGCGTTTAGCTGAAGCGCCAAGCCATGGATTACCTGCACTGATGTATGATAAGCACTCTCGGGGTGCAGTGGCTTATTTGGCATTAGCTAGCGAATTTATTAGTCAACAAGAAAAGAAATAGAGCAGTATTATGGTTAAAAAACGTGGCCTTAATCGTGGTTTAGAAGCCTTACTTCAGGGTGCAGGAAGCTTTGATGTTGACTTAACAAAAAACGATCCCAAATTAATAGACGGTTTACAAGAACTGCCACTGGAGTGGATTCAACGTGGCGTTTACCAGCCGCGACGGGATATCAATCCAGAAACCCTAGAAGAACTGGCCTCCTCAATTCGTATACATGGCATTATGCAACCGATCGTTGTTCGCACTGTAGGTATTGATCGTTATGAAATTATTGCCGGCGAACGCCGTTGGCGCGCAGCTCAATTGGCAGAATTAGACAGCATACCTGCTCTCATCAAAGAAGTGCCTGATGAAGCAGCAATCGCCATGGCTTTAATCGAAAATATCCAACGTGAGGACCTTAACGCAGTGGAAGAAGCCTTTGCGCTGCAGCGGTTACAACAAGAGTTTGAACTGACGCAGCAACAAGTAGCTAATGCAGTGGGCAAATCGCGCAGTGCTATTGCTAATCTACTGCGCTTATTACAGCTAAGTGAGCCAGTACGGCTTATGCTAGAGCGCGGTGATTTAGAAATGGGCCATGCACGTTGCTTGTTAGCGCTGGATGAAAACCAACAATTATTTTTGGCTCGTGAAGTTGTGGCAAAAGGATTGTCTGTTCGTCAAACTGAAGAGCTGGCACGCAAAGCGCAGCAGACATCCAAAGTAGTAGAGAAAAGAACCTTAGATGCAAACACAACGAGTCTTCAAAATCGATTGTCTGATGCTATTGGCGCAGCAGTTAGTATAAAACAATCAGCTAAAGGAAAAGGTAAGTTAACCATTAGTTACGGGACGTTGGATCAACTTGATGGCATTATCGCTCGGCTTGAGCCTTAGTAAAGTAGGTTTATGGTATTGTTAGGTTTAGTCGTAAGAGGAGTTTTATGAGGGAAAATTCTTGAGGTTTCAAAACAAAATCAATATACTCTGTGCGCTGTGGTATTTAGTTACTTCAGTGAGTATAATTAGACCATCAACCAATGGATTTTTTAAGCACGTATGGCGCTCAATAAAGCCCCCCGTTGGTTGCAAAAAACATTAACCTATCAGGCCCTTTTAGTGGTTCTGGTTGGAGTAGGTTTATCTATAACAGACTGGGTTACGGGAATGTCCGTGATTCTTGGTGGTGCAATTTATAGCTTGCCTGCTTATTGGGCTTTTAGAAGAGAGTTTTTGCGCGGAAACAAACGCGGCTCAGTTCCTAAAGCAACAGCAGATGCAAGATTAACTTTGGCACAGATGTACGGCAATGAGCTGCTTAAACTAATATTGACTATAGTCTTGTTTGGTTTGGCGTTCAGTTTAGTTAGTCCGCTAAACCCCCTTGCCCTACTACTAGCTTTTATTAGCTCCCATATACTCTCGGCAACGCTGCCAGTTGTTATAGATAAACAAACTTCTAAGAAATCAAAGTGAGATAAAGCATGGCTAGTGGCATGACGTCCTCTGAGTATATCGCTCATC
>CAJXEN010000141.1 GCA_913052465.1 uncultured Oceanospirillaceae bacterium | reverse complement strand
AGGTACAGGCATAACCAATGGCATCAAAAACAAAGGCTTTAGGTAATAGGCTGGCAGTATAGGGTAGGTCAGCCTTCATTTGGGCCAAAGTTTCAGGCGTGACCTGCATGGCGTTAGCAATACGCGCATGGTACAAAGCCACCCCATCAATAGCTAATAGCTGACAAAACTCATGTTCTATGGTCTGATCTGTTTGTAATACAATCAGGCCAATTTTTGCGGTTTGGCCTAAACCTGCATCTGATGAGTAAAGTAGTTGTTTGATATGATTCATTTTGCAAACACCTACCCTAATTAGCTGAAATTCACCTAATCCTTGTTAACCAGAGCATTACGAATAAGCAGTACGAAAATACCTAACATGCCACCCAGCACAAAGGCCAAAGGTATAACCAACGTTGCTTTGATTTTGCTTTTGTATTCTAGCGAAGCTAAGTCATACACTGCCGCGGAAAATTCTTCAGAATCTATGGGTGTATTAGCGAATAACTCATTTGCTCTTAATACTGTTGGGTCTTGTAACAATTTTAATTTTGTGTTTTCTAGATAAACTAATTCTTCAATAAATGGATCAACTGTTTGGCGAGACTCAATCATTTTTATTTCTTTTTCTAATGCGAGGTATCCTCTTAAATACATCGGTTCATCTTTGCCAGAGGTGACCACCGTTGAGACATTTGAATAAGTTTGCGCCGAAAAAGATCCATTACTTAGGTCAAGTGATCGAGCTATTTGAGCCTGTTCACCTAACAATGCTAATTTAGTAATCGTATTAATTTCATACATAGCCAATAGACGTTGTTTTTTTAGATCTATATCTTCAATAGCAAACTTGTTTGTTCTAGATTTTTCATCCCTGCGGCGTTGGAAGGTGTTACCCATTTGCCGATTAGTATTTTGATTAGACAGCACTAAAGAGTCGGCTAGTATTTGGGTCGCCATGTCTGGCTTTTGAGTGGTGACATTCAATACCCAATTTGGCTGAAAATTATTAGCTGTAAGGGGCGTAGGAGGAACGAGGGAAAAACCATAAGCAGTGCTTCGCAAGCGAAAGGCAAACTCTCGGTCGGTTTCGTCTTCTTGTTGTGCAATATAACCATAGCTTTTGATAAAAGATTCAATGCCGTCATAAGATCTAACATCATCAATAAACGCTGACAATAATACTTGTTCATCTATTGCCATAAATTCAGTGGCATTAAGCTCGGTATAGACGTCAGCTTTAACACTAGGCAACGCCGCTATTTCAAGGCTGCCAGTATAGGTTTTAGGTACAAAGACCAAGTAAGCTAAGGCTAACATAACGGTAACAAAAGCCACCCCTATTACTAACCATTTACCGTTCCAGAGGGATCGAACTAGATCTGCTAAGTCAATTTCATCGTTATATGCTGGGTTGTGGTCTAGAGGGTGCTCTGACTTTTGCTGATTTTGCTGATAGGGATGTTGCATAAACTGTTTCCTATTCCTTATTGGGAGACATCAGTTGTTTGGGCTGAGATTAACCTCGATGGATTGGCTTGGTGATGATCACCAAGCCAATGGCTACTAACCGACGATAGACACATCTTCAGCTTGAATGCCTTTATCGCTTTCAGTGACACTAAAGCGCACTCGTTGACCTTCAAGCAATGAACGATGGCCTTTGCCACGAATAGATCGAAAGTGAACAAATACATCATCACCTTGATCCCGAGTTACAAAACCAAACCCTTTGGTTACGTTAAACCATTTTACAGTGCCAGATTCACGATTAGGATCATCGTCCATTTCATCCCACTGCGCGTCATCTTCTACCCCCGAAGAAATGAACTTAACTCCCGTAGCAAGAGTGGCTACCCAGAACATAACAAAGGCCACAGCCACCACCAACTCGTATTGAGCATTAACGATGTTGGAGCCGTGAACGACCTCATCTAAAATAAATGGTAGTGCCAAAGCGGCGATTAAACTAATAATGAAGCTATAAATAAATAATGTACGTCTCATGATTCCTAGATATCTCTGTTTTATTATTTTCAGTAAAAAAAGTATTATACCGCTGCGGCAGGCCATTCGCATATGCTAGCCAACATAAAATCGGTACAATCACGCAAGATTATAGAAAAACCAGCAACCAATCAAACACTTGGTTTATAAAACTCTACTTTTTTTCAACTTCTTGAGAATATCATGAATAATGCCGCCGATATCGTCGAATTACAGCATCAACTCGCCTTTCAAGAACAGACAATAGACACCCTCAACGAAGTTGTGAGCCAACAGCAAAAAGACATTACTAGGTTAGATCGGGCACTGGGCTTATTGGCACAGCAGATGACCAATTTGCAACAAGCGGCTGATGCTGGCCAAGGCGGGCAAGAGGCGAGCCAACCACCACACTATTAGTTGTAAGTTAGCAGTTGTAAAGAGATCAGCTTAATAATTATTTATCAAAACTGCTATTGACGTATATATCAAAGCGGTTAGATTTTCCTTCAAGCCGATAAGTAGGCTTGTGCTGAGCAAGGTCAGGCGCAATTCGTGGCCGCTTTACTACCACTCTATGGCTGGCTAAGGCTAGCGCTGGCGCCAATAGAGCATCTGCGTCTTCATCAGCACCTACCAACTGGCGAAACAGTGCCATTTCTTTTTTTACTTGTGCCGATTTGCCCGAATGCGGAAACATAGGGTCTAAATAAATGACTTGGGGCGCGTCAAATTGTCCTCTGTGCCAGCCGGCCATCACAGATAAAGCATCACCTTTGTTGAGGCGCATTGCCGCCACAATGTCACCAACATCGATATCTAATGACCCCCTTACCAAACCATCTGCCAACAAAGCGCGCACTACCGGCTGACGCTCTGCCATAGATACAGAGCAACCTAAGCTAGCCAATACAAAGGCATCGCCACCTAAACCCGCGGTTAGATCAAGTATGCTAGGGCGCACCTTGCCTTGAATCCCCACAGCCTTGGCAACCTGCTGGCCTTTACCACCGCCAAAGACCCTTCGGTGACGTGCCTTTCCTGCTGCGAAATCAACCCGTACAGCACCGCTGCGCCCATCTATAGGCTCCAGCCCTAGGCCTTCAGGAGTGAAACGCAACAAAAAATCATACCCTTTGTTGTGTTTTTTGATCAGCGGCACCCCAAGCTCTAGGGCTAAAGCAGTCTCTAAAGCTTGGAAACCCCCAACTGCAATAGCTACACTGCCTGCACCAGCTATGCTGGCTAACCTAATCTGGGTAGTATCAGCCAACATAGGCCCACTCCTAAAACAACACGGTAGGCCACAAAGGGCCACATACCTATGCGACTAATCACTTGCATAAACAACACAATACACATCCAGGCACTCAAAACAGACACTACGAACGCAATTAGCATAGGGCCCCATTCAATAACAGTACTGCTGGTCACCAATTCAAGAGACATTAAGCTAGCGGCGGCTAAAATGATTGGAATAGACATTAAAAATGAAAAGCGTGCAGCGGCTTCACGGGTGTAGCCAAGCATAAGTGCTGCCGTCATAGTGATGCCAGAGCGAGATGTGCCTGGTAATAGGGCCATGGCTTGAGCTACGCCTATACATATAGCATGACGCCAACTCATGGCCGCCATGTGATGCTCTTTGCGGCTGCGCCAATCGGCCCAACCCAGCAGTAAACCAAACATAAGAGTCGTCACAGCCACCACCCAAAGTGCCCGTGCATTCACCTCTATCCAGCCCTTAAATACTAAACCAAAAAACACCGCTGGTAAGGTTGCCACGATAAGCATTAGCGCCATGGTTGCCTGCGGATTCAAACGTCTTTCTTGCTGCCATTGCCACAAGCCCAAAACCAAGGTGAACAAATCACTACGTAGGTAAATAACTACGGCTAATAAACTGCCCAAATGCACCGCCACATCAAAGGTTAAACCCTGATCAGGCCAACCTAACAATAAACTTGGAAATAATAAATGGGCTGAACTTGAGATGGGTAAAAATTCAGTAATACCCTGAATTAAAGCGATGATACTGGCTTGGATCCAATCCATGGGTAATCCTCAGTAAGGTAGTGGGCTTATGCCAGTAAACTATTGCCAACAAATAATTGCCAACAAGCTATTGATAGCGCGGTAACTTTTTCCAGGTTACTTCGTCACGCAAATACACTGGCAAAGCATGTTCAGGAGCACACTGTCGCCCTAGCGCGTAGTCAGCACCAGCTAACCTTGCCATTTCTAGTGCTCTTGGCTGCAGGTCTGTACATACCGATTGGGCAGACGCTGTGATTGCTTTAGGCAGATTAACCACCAACAGACCACTACCACAGGCAGCATACACTGCATTAACCATTTTAACTTGCGCAGGCGTACACACACGTTCGGTAATTTGCGCTAGGGCAAGTTCGGGATGAGTTTCATCAATAATATATTCACCCCAGTACACTTCACCCATACGGGCATCTAAACAACAGGCATAAGCTAAGTTGGGGGCACTAAACTGCTGATGATAGCGCAACGCAAGGGCACCAAGGGTAGAAATAGGGATCACTGGGCAATCAATACCAAATGCCAAACCTTGAGCTACACCGGCTGCTATGCGGATACCTGTGAAAGAACCTGGGCCACGACCATAAGCAATGGCGTCGAGGCTAGACATTTTAACGTCAGCCTCCCACAATAGCTCTTTAACCATAGGCAATAAACGTTGCGTATGTTGCCGCTCTGCAGGCTCTTCTTTGCCTATTAAAAGGCCGGTATCGCTCCATAAAGCTACACTGCAAGAGGAGCCAGAAGTGTCCAACGCCAATATGTGGGTCATGGGCTAAATTACTGATCAAGTGCTGAGAACACAGCTTCTTTAATGTCACTCACAGTACCCACACCGGCAATATAATGATACGCAGGTGCAGTAGGGCCTTCAGATATAATTAAGCTCTTATAAAAGTCCACTAGAGGGGCAGTTTGTTGGTGGTATATGCTTAACCGCTGGCGCACAGTATCTTCTTGGTCATCAGCACGTTGCACTAGGTCTTCACCAGTTACATCGTCTTTACCCATTTGCTTAGGGGCATTAAACACAAGATGGTAAGTGCGACCAGAACCTGGGTGCACGCGGCGGCCACTCATACGTTTTATAATTTCTTCGTCTGCAACGTTAATTTCAACCACAGCGTCAATGGACACATTAGCGTCTTTTAATGCTTGCGCTTGGGGAATAGTTCGCGGAAATCCATCAAACAAAAAACCCTTTTGACAATCGTCTTCCGCAATACGCTCTTTAACCAAATTAATGATCAGCTCGTCGGTGACTAAACCACCTTCAGCCATTACCTTTTGCGCAATTTGGCCTAACTCAGTGCCTGCCTTAACGGCTGCACGTAGCATATCGCCTGTGGATATCTGGGGAATACCGTACTTTTCTGTAAGGTACTGTGCTTGCGTACCCTTACCCGCGCCAGGCGCACCTAAAAGGATTAACTTCATGATCTAACTCCAAAAAATTTAAATTCTATGGCAATTATTTAGTAGCTCGGTCAACCCATATTCGACTAAATTAAGATGCCTTAGCAAAGGGGCTAACAGGATAAGAAAAAAATAATACCTTGCTAATATCGCCCGCTTGCTAAGAAACCCATGATCCAAATATATTTAACTTGGCCGCGTAGTGTAACCAAAACTAAGCGCCAGTGCCACGGCCGTTAAATTACCCAAATCCCTACATAGAGAATTGGCATGGTCTGAATCGCTCAATTTAGAGC